>PETY01000036.1 GCA_002780915.1 Candidatus Nealsonbacteria bacterium CG02_land_8_20_14_3_00_34_20
GGACCCGGCCGGACTTGAACCGGCGATCTCCCGGATGCAAACCGGGTGTTCTTCCACTGAACTACGGGCCCAGTGCTCGAATTAAATGCTTTCAAACTTTCTCCTTAATCTTACCCTGTAGTAGAGATTTGACAACCCCGCTAAGAGGAATTAAAACTCGTCATTTACTCGACATCCGGGTGATGAGTTTAAAATGCTATTAAGATTATTGGAACCGGCAAAAAACCACCCTCTGAACAAAAAATGCCCAGCGATGGGCTTCATCGTGAGCAGGTTCGTCCTGAGCTCACTGCCGAAGGGCTCAGCCGAACGGCTTTTTGGTTAATTAAAATAAAAAATAGTGCGGCCTTATGTATTTTTTCATATTTTTCTAATTTTTATGGCTTTACCATTTACCAAAGCTTCGGCAACCTTTTTGCGAGCCGAGGTTAAAATGCGCTGAAGAGTGCTTTGAGAAATCTTCATTTTCTTGGCTGCCTCAGTCTGTTCTAAATTTTTATAATCACAAAGTCGTATTGCTTCCAGCTCGTCTACGCCTAATTCCACCTCTTCCAATATAGATAATGGCACTGCTCTTGGTTTGAAATAAACCACATCCGGGTCAAATAATACCCTTCTTGGTTTTAATGGTCTTGCCATATTATTTATAGTGAGCTTGTCGAACTATTGTCTTTGTAAATTTATTTTACATTTGGGGCATTGCAAGGTCGAACAAGGAACGCCGCGTTAGTGAGGCGTTTTATAGCCGTATTTGGAACACAATTGTATTTATGTAATTTCCGTAACACGGTAAATTTTCCAATCCCAAGTTGTCTTGCAATCTTCCTACTTGAAAAGCCACTTCTTCTAAGTCTTAATATATCTGGAGTTAAAGTATTTACATATTTCTGCGAATAGCTTTTGTTAGTTTTATAGTTAACAAGTGAGCTCTCCAGTTGTTTCTGCCGAGAAAATATTCTAAAACCAATATAATTTTTAAATAGTTGCTTTGTTCTTTGGCTATGAATAGATAAAACGAAACAGGTCTGACCTTTATAAATTGTGCTTTGAATACCTAACTTTAGTAATAAATCTTGGGCAT
>PETY01000039.1 GCA_002780915.1 Candidatus Nealsonbacteria bacterium CG02_land_8_20_14_3_00_34_20
TATTAGTTTAATAAAAACGACCTTTTTACCGAATTTTATTATATCTCATCTACCCGAACATTAAAAGCTCGGGTTTGAAGATTAATAAAATTCCCAAAGCAAATATTAATAATCCGCCGAGTAAAGTCGCCCAATAGTTATATTTTTCGGTAAAGCCGATCCTGCTTAGAGTAAAAACTGCCAGAGAAAAGATAATCAAATCGTCCAACATAAAAACAAAAGTATAAAGCAAAAGATAAAGATAATAATTCAGAGTTGGAAGCTGAGAGAGGGTAAGAATTCTGGTATAAACAGCCGGTAAACCGGCTGAACAGAAAAATTCAATTAAATTTACTCCCAAAGCTAAAATGATTAAACCCCCTATTATTCCTAAAGTCAGTGGCGAAGTAGCTATTTTTTCAGCTCTTTCTTTTAGCTTCAATTTTTCTTCCATTCTTGAACTTATTCCCAGAACTTTACAAACTCCGGGATGGTAAGTAATAAAATTTTTAATCTGCCAAATTCCCACTCCCGAAGCAAAAGCTCCAATCAAGATTCTGGTTAAATTGACATAACTTATGGCTAAAAATAAATTCAACCAGGCGGTCAAAATTAAATAATAAATAATACCAGAGGTGGCAATAAAAATCCCTCCCACCAGCCACATTCTTTTTCGAGAACGAGTATTTATTAAAAGAGCAATCAAAAATAGAAGAATCCACATGGCGCAGGGATTCAACCCATCAAGAGCTCCCAAGACTACTGTTAAAGCTGGTAAAGACATTTTTGAGATGTCAATCTTCCCCAAAAAAGGAATTTTAATTTCTTGAGGAACTTTTTCACCCTCCCCTAAGCATTCTTCCAAACAGTTTTCAATCTCTTTAGCAATTTGTTGATTAAAACCAATGAAATATCTGACAGAAGTAAAAGTGACTGGCACCCATCCTCGTTTGCCTTCCGGGACTTGGTAATTTTCATAAAAATCCTTTAAAATTGCTTGATTTTCTGAACTAGAAATTACTTCATACTCTTTTGCTTCAATTTCCGGGTATTTATTTTTTAACTCTTTCAAAAATTCGTGTTCTTCCGCACAATGAGGACAAATGGCACTATAAAAAAAATGAATCTCAACTGAATCTTGTTGAGCTAAACTAAAACCAACTTTTAATAAAAGGCTGAAAAAAATAATTAGCAATAACAAGGAAAATTTTTTCATTAACAACATTAATAACATTTTACCCCGTAGTAAATTTTTGACAAGGTTTTTCTTTCAGAAAAACCCAACATCGCGAAGTGAGTCAAAAATTCACTACAGGGTTAACAGATTATTCCGCCTCCTAAAAGTTTTTGGTTCTGGTAAAAGACCACCGATTGACCAGGAGTGATGGCTCGTTGGGATTGAACGAATTTTAGAATATAGAATTTAGAATTTAGAATTTTGGTTATGACAGCTGAGGCTAATTGATGGCGATAGCGAATTTTTACTTTCATCCTCATTGGCAACTCCGGTTTTTTACCAGAAATCCAATTAACGTTTTTAGCGGTAAGTTCTTTTTTATATAAATTCCGTTCATTTTTAGTGACAATCAGAAGATTTTTCTTTAAATCTTTATTCAAAACATAATAAGGTCCGCCGGGAAGCCCTATTCCTTTTCTTTGGCCAATAGTATAAAAATGTAATCCCCCATGTTCCCCCAATACTTTACTCCGAACGTCAACAATCTGACCTGGTTTTGATTTAAGATAATTGCTTAAAAAATCATTAATAGTGGTTTTGATAAAACAAATTTCTACTGATTTTTTGGCCTTTAAAACTGGCAATTTAAACTTTCTTGCCAAATTTTCAACCTCTTTTCTGGTGTAATCTCCAATGGGAAACAGAATTTTTCTTAATTGTTTTTGGTTTAACATCCATAAAAAATAAGATTGGTCCTTGTCTTTATCTTTTGCCCTCAAAAGTTTGTAAGTTGTAAGTTGTAAGTTATAAGTTATAAGTTCGCTCTTTCGGGCATAATGGCCGGTTGCCACAAAATCAGCGCTTAAAGTCAATGCTTTTTCTAACAATAGTCCGAATTTTATTTCTTTATTACAAACAACACAGGGGTTAGGAGTTAAACCCGCTTTATGTTCTTTTAGAAAGCGTTCGATGATTCTCTTTTTAAATTCCTTTCTTAAATCCAAGCTTAAAAACGGAATTCCTAAAATTTTAGCAATTTTTTTTGCCCTTTTTTCTTCTTTACTCAAGTGCGGCAAATCAGCTAACCTCATAAAAACACCGGTAACATTAAAACCAGCCTTTTTCAATAAGGCTGCCGTTACCGAGCTATCCATACCGCCGGACATCGCTACCATCACTTTTTGACCTTTTTTTATTTTTTTCATTTTTCCAAAAAACCTGCCACAATCAAATCAATCGCCTCTTTTTCTGTTAATCCCCTCATTCTCAAATAAGTTAATTCCTCTTCCGAAATTTTTCCAATTGAAGCTTCGTGGGTGATTTGGGCTTCTTTATTTTGACAAACTAATTGAGGAATTAAAGAAATTTTCGCTGTTTTATCAACCAATAATCCCTGACAATCCAAATGTCCTTTTCCCGGAGCCTCGGCAAAAATCTGACTCATTGCCTCAATCTGACTATTTTTTCTTCCCACTAATTTCAACCTGACAACTGTCTGAGAATTTTTGCCTTCTAAAAAAACAGTGTCTTTTATTTTTATTTTGGAATTTAAAGAATTAATAACAAAATTTAAATTTGAGGAGGCATTTTTCTCACTATGAATTGCTGTTTTCAATTCCAAATTTTCTGGAGGAAATAGGTTTTGATAATTGTAAATTAAACGAGAATTTTTCTCCAAAACAAATTCATAATCCGGACTAACAAAATCTTTTTCTCCCCATTTATGAATATGATTATATTCTAAAAAAACTCCCTCTTTGAGAATAAGTTTTCCTTTGGCTTTGTGGGTTGCGTAAAGATTATTTTTTGTCGCATTGCAAACCGCATTGACCTTAGCTTTTATTCCTTTTTCAATAACTAATAAATTTGTTAAATTTTGGGAAATTTTTAGAGAGGCAATGCTTACACAGGCTTCCAAAGGAAGATTTATCGTTTTTTTTACCCAAATAAAATATCCCTCTTTTGGCTTTTCTTTTAAAATTTTTCTTACCCAATTAAATTTCTCCCAGGCTTTTGGACTTGGCAAAACTTTCACTCCTCTTCGCTCGAAGATATTTTTTATTTTGTGATTAACCTGCCAAAAATTTACATTTTTTACATTTTTCATAACCATATTTTTTAATAGTCCTTAAAACTTTTCGAAAATCGCTTTCCTTACAAATAATTTTCCCATTTACCATTATATTGGTTAAATTTGGTTTTAAAAACTGTAAAATTTGTCCCAAGTGAGTGATTAATAAAACGGAAACCCCTTTATCGACTAATTCTTTTTTAATTATCTTTGCCACCATTGCCAGCCTTTTTATATCTAAACCTGAATCAATTTCATCGAAAATCACCAATTTTGGATTTAAACTTAAAATTTGTAAAAGTTCAGCAATTTTTTTCTCCCCGCCCGAAAAACCCACATTTACTTCTCTTTCTAATAACTGAGGTTCGACCTCCCGAAATCGATATTTGGAGGTCGAACCTTTTAAAATTGAAATTTTCTCTAACAATTCCGAAAATTTAACTCCCTTAATTTGAGGTGGATTTTGCCAAGCTAAAGCCATTCCCAATTTTACCCTTTTTTCTGGAGAAAATTTTGTAATTTCTTTTTCTCCAAAAAAAATTTTCCCTTCGAATATTTTATATTTTGGGTTTCCCAAAATCACTTGAACTAGAGTGCTTTTCCCACTGGCATTTGGACCAAGCAAGGCTTGGATTTCGCCTCCTTTTATCCGGAGGTTCACTCCATTTAATATATCTTTCTCATTAACTCTGACTTTTAATTTTTCAATTTTAAGTAAAATCTTCCCCATAATAAATATCTTATCAAAAAATCGCCGTTTTGGCGATTTTATTAAATTATTTAAAATCAAAATTTTATCTTACCCCGTTAGAAGTCCCGTTAGTCAAGATTATCATTAAGAAATCTGCTGGGTAGAACTATAATATATAAAACTTCTAACAGGGTCTTACAAATAACCCACAAAAACAATGGCCATCTTTTTCAATTTCTTCTCGATGCCACTGGCAGGGACAAATTTTAGGACGATCTTCTTCTTTGTTGGCGGCAATTCTCCGACAAGGACAATATCTTGCCCCGTATTTTTTCTCATTTTCTAATAACCCTTTAACTAATCTCTCCACTATCCCCTTGCCTGGATTCAACCTAAATCCATTTTTTTGAGCATATTCTTCGTATTGTTTAATTAATTCTTCAATTTTTGTCATTTTTTTTTAGGATATCTTCTAACCACTCTTTAATTATTGGTTCTGGCCTTGCCCCGATAAATCCACTAATTGGCTTTCCTTCTTTAAATAAAATTACAGTTGGAATTTGCTCAATTCTATATTTTTGGGAAATTTGAGGAGCTGTATCTAAATTAACCTTAGCCAAAGTCAGCTTATCTTTGTACTCTCCGGCCACTTTTTCCAAAATTGGTCCAAGCATAAGACAGGGCATACACCATTGTGCCCAAAAATCAACCAAAATTGGTTTATCTGCTCCTTGAATTTCTTTTTCAAAATTTTCATCGGTTAATTCCAGCATTTTAACCTTTTTCTTCTTCAAAGACCTTTTTAATTGCTCTTATTGGGCAAACGCTTTCTCCGCCGCACTCTTCTAATTTCTTTGAATCAATCACTTTAGCTTTTCCGTCCTCCCCTATTTTAGTTGCCCCTGGACAGGTTTGAATGCAAACCTGACAGCCGATACATTTTTCTTTATTAACTCTATATTTTTCGGCCATAAGTTTATTCTCAAATTAATTTAACTTTAGTAATCTCTACTATATCTGGATTTAATCCTCTTAAATGACTCTTATTTAATCTATGAATATCATTTTCACCGCAGGCCCCGGCAATCATTTTTATTTCCTCGGCGCAGTTTTTAATGTAAGAAGCTACTTTTTGAGCAGCTTCTTCAACATTCAAGTTTTTTCTTAAATTAGGATCTTGAGTAGTGATTCCTTTCGGACACTTTCCAAGATAACATAGTCTACAATACGTGCAACCCATGGCTGCCAACAGAGAAGTGGCAACAAATACGGCATCAGCTCCTAAAGCTAAAGCTTTAGCGAAATCTCCGCCTTTTCTTAACCCTCCACCAATCCAGAGTTCTTGTTTTGCTCCTATTCTATCTAAAACTTTTCTTGCTTTCACCAAGGCAGCTAAGGTGGGAATTCCAACTTCGTCTAACATTACTTCCGGAGCAGCTCCCGTTCCTCCTTCTATACCGTCAATAGCAATTATATCGGGATTAGCTTTTACTGCTAGTTTCACATCATTTTCTACGTCCCCTGCTGCTAATTTAATAATAATCGGTACTCCTCCGGTTAAATCTCTTAACCAATTAATTTTTTTTCTTAAATCCTCTATATTTTTAATATCCGGATGATAAGCCGGCGAATGAATATCTTTGCCAATTTGAACGTTTCTAATTTTGGCGATTTCCTCGGTCACTTTTTCAGCAGGAAGCAGTCCTCCCATTCCCGGTTTTGCGCCCTGGCCAATTTTTATTTCTATTGCGTCTGCTTTTTTTAAAATTTCCTCCGTAATACCGAACCTTCCGGTCGAATATTGAATAATTAAATATTTTGAAAATTCCCTTTCTTCTGGTAGCATTCCTCCCTCTCCAGTATTTTCTATTGTTCCGGCCAAGGTCGAAGTTTTAGCTAAAGCAATTTTTGCTTCTCGCGAAACTGCCCCGAAACTCATTGCTCCTATAATAATCGGTGTTTCTAATTCAATCTGTTTTTTGCTGCGCTTTCCAATTACAGTTTTGGAACTTATTTCCTCCTTAAAATAATCCACCGGCTTTTTAGCCAGTTGGGCTGGAACAAAAACTAAATCATCAAAAGAAATTTTTCCAAATTTATTTCCCCTGCCGCTTGAAATTGGCACTCCTTTTACCCTTTTTTGAATTTCTTTAATCCAATTTTGATCCATCAATTTGGCATTTAATGATATTTAAACGTTGGGTTATCGTGTTTTTTCTCATCTATTTTTATGGTATATTTACGGTCCTAATGCTAAATTATAATATATATCCCCTATGGATATTTTGTCAAACCAAAATCTTGACACCCCTCGATTTAAACCGTCGGATTAAACTTTTTCAATTTTAGGATAATGCCGTAATATTTAGGCGATCGTTGAAATACTACGTATGCCTATCCTGCCATGTGTGTGTTAAAACAATACAAATTCAAACTAAAAAACCGTGTCTAACACGGTTCTTTAGGCCCTGCTTCCCTTCTAGATAGAATCCGGAAAGAATCCAAGTGGGTGTCCGCATATCCCGCCCGCAAGCGGAATAAATTAGGACTCCCTAAAAAGAGCTTTGTCCCGGAATCTTCTTGGAAAAAGCAGGACCAATTCTATTATCCCTTTATTGAAGAACTCCGTCAAGTAGAATGTAAAATCTCTACCATTTGTTTAATCAAAGAAACTACTACTGGGGGAGGAAGCAAGCTATAAGAAGGGGTTCCCCGGTCATCAAGTACTTGCCAGGGCATCTCTATAACCTTTACTTTCTTAGATTCTTCATTCCATTGATAACTATATTCTGGCGTAATTTCATAATCATTAACATATTTATCAGCTTCTTTGACCGGGATAGAATTTCTCAAAAGAATTTTAGGAATGCCATATAAAGAAAATGCCATTTTGATTAGCTTTTGGTCTGTCTCTAAACGACTTCTTATTGTTTCTATCCCCAGCTTATCTCCTTCTTTAGAAATCATTTTCTCCCCCTGGCATTCTGAATTATCACAAATAAAATAAAATTCTCCAATTTGCTTATCGTATCTTACTTTCTTAGCTAAATGCAATTTAAGATTTCTGGGAGCATGACATTTTGGGCAGACTACTCTGTGTTTAATTCTTTCGTCTATCACTAATTCCGGGACATCAATGAGAATAAAAAAGTCAGGGTCTTCTCTCCAGCCAATAAGGTCTCTAAAATACAAAGAATAAGAAACTTGGTCTAAGTCTCTGGGAAAACCATCGATAAAAAGAGCTTTTTCCCCAACCTTGCTTATTGCTCTTTTGGTCAAAGTTAAAATGAATTCTGTCGGTAGGAGGGTAGCAGTATCTCTTTTTAGTAAAGCATCTAGGCATTGTTCGATAGAAATATAGCCTCGATAGTTGCCTTTTAAAAAAGAAATTAAATCCTTTCTCTGTTTTGAATCTGTAATATTTTGGTGAACTTCTCTAACTACATCACCAATAGAAATATGAGCGATATGCTCTGGTCCTATTATCTCTGTGAATAATTCAGAATAGGTGCTCTTGCCAGTATTTTTCTTCCCTAAAAGATAAGCTATAAAAGTATTTTTCTCCAGATACTTCTTCAATTTTTCAATTTCGTCTCCCGCTTTCAGTTGAAAATATTTTTTCCTATCCTCTGGGTCAGATAAATTAAAGCAGGGTGAATTTTCTGTTTTAGTTTTAAAAATTGGGAAAATCATGTTCGCTTTGCTCAAGTTAATTTAGTACTGTAACTTTGGACTTTTGACTTTGGGTTTTTAATTTAAGATTTTCTCCATCGGAGAAAATCTTTATATCGCCATCCTGGTCTGTTCTTAAAACTTTAATACCAAATTTTTCTAATCGAGTCAAAACTTCTTCTGTCGGATGACCATAAGAATTTTTACCAACGCAAATCACGGCAATTTTTGCTGAAACTTTTTCCAGAAAAATTTCTGAACTTGAATATTTTGAACCATGATGAGCAACTTTTAATACATCGAATTTGAGAGGCAAATCATTTAATACTAATCTCTTCTCAACTTTATCTGAGATGTCACCAGAAAATAAAAAAGAATTCTCCCCAAAAATTAGATGAGATACTATTGAGGTATCATTAACTTCTTTAACTGTCTTGCCTTCAAGATTTTCCAAGGGATTTAAAATTTCTAAAATAACTTCTGAGGCAGATACCTTCTTGCCAGCTTCAGCAATTATTATTTTAGCTCCCTCTTTTGTTTTTTCTTTCTCAATCAAATCTTGCCATTCTCCAAAACCGGAGGTTTCTTTAATTACTCCGGTCCATAAAATATTCTCAACTTTATATCTTTTTAAAACTGCAAGGAGTCCGGTCAAATGGTCTTTCTCTGGATGGCTTAAAATTATTAAATCCAAACTTCTGTCCCAAAAGGGCATTTCTTTATTCAATTTCTCTAAAATTACGGAGGAAGGACCTCCGTCAATTAAAATTTGATGCTTTTTTGGCGTCTCAATAAAAATTGCATCTCCTTGACCAACATCAAAAAAATTAACTTCTAAAACTCCTGGTTGTTCTAAATAAAAAACTGCCCCTAAGGCTATGAAATTTGATAGAACTAAAAATCCTAAAATAAAGAGAGCAGATTTTTTCATTTTTTAATTACTCCCCCACCCAAAAGCTCCTGACCTCTACTCGTCTTCGCTAAAGCTTTGGCGGGTAAATAAAAAA
>PETY01000028.1:0-901 GCA_002780915.1 Candidatus Nealsonbacteria bacterium CG02_land_8_20_14_3_00_34_20
TTAGAATATTTCTCTTCACAAAATAAAAATAAATTCGCTCTTTTAACGAATCAAGTTGCAAAAAATTTTTAAGATTCTTTCATTTACTCTGGTTATTACTTATCTTTTCGATTGCTCCATAAGGACAAACATCTTCCCCGCCACATTTTCTTAATTTTTCCTGGTCTATTACCATCGCCTTACCATCTTCTTTTAGCTCTGTGGCTCCAGGACAAGTTACCATGCATATACCGCAGCCTAAACATTTCTCTTTGTTAACCTTAAATCTTTTTGGCATTATTATCAGTTCTTGCTTTATTAATAATATCTTTCGCTCTTTCTTTGGTATCAAAATCTTTAATCTTTACCCACTTTCCAGGTTCTAATCTTTTATAAACTTCAAAAAATTCTTTAATCTCTGCCTTGCAATGTTCAGATAAATCGCTTATATCCTGAATTTCTTTAAACCTGGGGTCAATTTTTTCTTGAGGAACAGCAATTATTTTATAATCAATTCCTGCCTCGTCTTCCATATTTAAAATTCCGATTACCCGAGAGGGCACTATACATCCTGGGAAGGTTGGGAAAGAAGAAATTAAAACAGCATCCAGAGGATCTCCGTCTCCTCCTTTAGTTCCTTCAATAAATCCATATTCAAACGGAAAATAAACCGAAGAATAAAGGGTCCTGTCTAAAATAATTCTTTTTTGATTTTCATCAAACTCATATTTTTGGCAAGAGCCTTTTGGAATTTCAACAAAAATATTAACCTCCATAAGCATTAATTTATTAATTAATTATTTTAATTCAAGATTATAATTACAAGAGAGGGAAACCGAGCACGTAAACCATTATGTGCTTCGGTTGACCGAGTGAAGTAATTATGCGGCGAAGCCGCAATATGTTATTCATACATTAGCGA
>PETY01000028.1:943-18465 GCA_002780915.1 Candidatus Nealsonbacteria bacterium CG02_land_8_20_14_3_00_34_20
GGTTCTTAATATTGTCATTTAGTCATTCATTATACCATTTTAAAATTGTTTTTAAATAACTTTATTCCCTTTTTCTTTTTCTTTGCATCAAACTCTGGATAGCTTTTTGAGGAGATTTATTTTTATACAAAATTAGATAAATTTCTTTAGTGATGGGCATATCAACACTATAAATTTTACTTAAACGATATGCTGCCTCTGTCGTGGTTACTCCCTCAGCGACATTAACCATGGAATTTAAAATATCCTTTAATTTCTCTCCCTTCCCTATTCTTTCTCCTAAAGTTCGATTACGGCTCTCCTGACTAATGCAAGTGGTGGACAAATCTCCTAAACCTGAAATGCCCCAAAAAGTTCTCTTTTCAGCTCCTAATTTCTTGCCCAATCTTTGAATTTCAACTATTCCCCGGGATAGTATTGCAGCTTTGGCATTGGCTCCAAAGCCAAGACCATCAGAAATTCCAGCAGCAATAGCAATAATATTTTTTAAAGCTCCTCCAAGTTCCACCCCAACCATATCAGAACTGGTATAAATCCTAAAAAAATCAGTGGAAAATATTCTTTGAAGTTTTTTAGCAATATTAATATTAGAGGAAGCAATTACAGCTACTGCCGGAAGTTTTCTGGCTACCTCAGGAGCAATAGTGGGACCAGAAAGAACAGCTTGGCAAACCCCTGGCAATTCTTCTTTAATAATTTCTGACATTCTTTTAAAAGTTTTTCTTTCTATGCCCTTAGCTACACTAATAAAAATTTTACCCGAGAAAGAAATTTTTTCTCCATCTTTTTTGAGCTTTTTCACAACCTGACGGAAATATTTTGAAGGAATAGCTAAAATAATAATATTACTGGAATTTACTGCTTTTTGGATATTTTTTTCAAATTTTACCTCTGGAGAAATCTTAATTTTTGGCAAAAATTTAACATTCTCTCTTTTTCTTTCCAAAGAATTTAAATAATCAGGGAAATTTCCCCAAAGTAAAACATCATAACCTTTTTCAGAAAGTAAAATAGCCAGAGTGGTCCCCCAGGCGCCGTCCCCTAAAATTGTAATTTTTTCTTTCACCCCGTTAGAAACCATGCGCGAAAAAGAATTTTAGTCTGTTTTTAAGGTATTTTCTACCCATACCAGACTTCAAATATCTTTCTCTTGCTCGGGCATCTTGTTGATTAATGCTAATTTCACAATATATCATTTTCCAGGGAACCCCGTATTTAGTGGCTCCATTCTTAGGGGTTCATAGTTATTATCCAGAAATTTTCCTATAAGGACAAATGTCTTTAAAATCACAAAACTTGCACTGCCAACCAGGGACAGGAGAAAAATCGCTATTTTTTATTTCTTTAATTCTGTTTAAAATCTCTTTCTCTGTTCTCTCTATTTCACCTTCTTTGGGAGAAAAAGAAAGCCGAGAATTATTCTCTAAATAATGATAAGTTAATTCAAAAGGAGAGAGGTTAAAAACCTTTTTGGCTGCTAATTGGTAAATAAGGAGTTGCAGTTTATCTTCAGAATTTAAACGTTCTTTGGTATTAGGATTACCTGTTTTGTAATCTAAAATTTCTACTTTGTCTTCAGAAATTTTATCAATCCGGTCAATCTTGCCGATGAATGAATCCTGGCCTATTTTTAAATGAAAATCCTTCTCCAGGGCTGGAGAACCATTAATAAATAAAGTTTGGGGTTTTGTTCTGATGAAATTTTCAAAGAAGGTTCTCAAGGTTTTTTTCCCTTTTTGATAATATTCTTTTTTCTGAGAAGAATCCCCATACCAGTCGTCTATCCATTCTTCTTTATAGATTCTAAACAAATCATCTAATTTCAAATCTTCCATTTTTGTTCTTTGCTGGCTTGATTTACCAAATAGATTAGTTTGATTTAATTGTAATTGGCAAGCAGCTAAATTAACGAAGCGAAAAAGAGTATTGTGCATTGTTTTTCCAAAACTAAACACCGCTTTTCCTCTAATTGGAATTTTAAGAATATGAGCAAATTTATATTGGAGGGGACACTTGCTAAATGCGGCTAATTGAGTAAAAGAAAAGTGGTTAGGAAGTAAAGCCTTGGTATTGGTTTTAAGTTTATCCAAGGGCTGCTTCTGAAAAGAAAAATTTAATTTCTGAGGTACTTTTTCTTTGGCAAAATCCTGCCTTTCTTTTATTAAATCTGCTTCAATTAAAAACCGTGATGGTTTTCTAATGGTTCTCCCCCCGTAGTCTTTTGCCCAGGTTAAAAATAGACCCCTTTTGGTTCTGGTCAAACCAACATAAAATAACCTTCTTTCTTCTTGGAGATGGAAGTCTCCTTCGGGCAGAACTTCTTTGATCAAAGGTTCGGGAATTTCAATAGGTTCCCGTCTTTCAATTGTCGGAAATCTTTTGTCTACTAAGTTTACCAAAAAGACATATTTAAACTCTAGCCCTTTTGCCGAGTGGATAGTCATTACTTTTATGCTTTCTGGCCCTCCTTCTTCTAAATTAAATTTCAAAGCCCCTTCCTCGCCCGATTCTATTTCCATTTGAAGCTCTGTTAGAAAACTCGGCAATTTCCCGTCAACCTGGAAACTCTCAAAATCTTTGAGCTTTTGATAAAACTGAGAAATCATTTCTAAATCTCTCAAGCTTTCTTCTTTCTCCTGGGCTAAATACTTTAAATATCCTAAATCTTCTAAAATATTGACGAAAATTTCAGAAGTATTTTTTTGCCGAGAAGCTTCGGTATGTTTTTTTATTAAAGATAAAAGATAGCTTAGTTTATTTATCGTTTCTCGAGAAATTCCTTTTAACACGGGAAGCTGCTCCAGGACTTCAAAAAAAGAGAGACTCTTTTGGGAACTGTATTTGGCAATCTTGGCTATGTCGCTTTGAGAAATTTGAAGCGGTACCATTCCTAAAACCCTATAAAAACTTGCGGAATCATAACAATCTATCAGAATTTTAAAATAAGAAACGATGTCTAGAATGATAGGTCTTGAATAAAGTCCCCGAGAAGCTAAAAATTGATAAGGAAGACCTGCTCTTTCCAGTCCTCTGGCAAAATTATTGGCAGTTTCATTAGTTCTAGCCAAAATTACAAAATCAGAAAAATCAGCTTTTTTATCTGATTCTTTCAGCTGCCAGATTTTGTTGATTACTCCAGCAACTTCTTCCTCCCCGCTTTCAAATGACAAAACTTTAATTAAACCTTCCTCTTTGGTTGAACTTTTTAATCTCTTGTCTATTTTTTTAAAAGTTGTTAAATCTACTCCTTTTTGCTTAGCTTTTTTGCTAAGGTTTTCGATTGAATTTAATTGAAATTCCAAGCGATTAGGATTATTTAATTGAATAAGATTATAAGCAAGATTTAAAATGTTTTGAGAAGACCTATAATTTTGAACTAAAACTATTTCTTTTGCTCTCGGATAGTCTTTTTTAAACTGGAGGACATTATTAAAAGAGGCTCCCTGGAAAGAAAAGATTGATTGATCATCGTCTGCGCAAACTGTTAAATTGTTCAAAGGTGGAGCTAAAAATTTTACTAATTCATATTGAACCCAGTTGGTATCTTGAAATTCATCGACTAAGATGTATTTAAACTGATTTTGAAATTTTTCTAAAATATTCTGTCTTTTTTTAAAAAGCTTCAAACAATAATTTATAAGGTCGCCAAAATCCAAAGCATTATTTTTTAATAATAACCTTTGATAGGTATGATAGGCTTGGGCTACTTCCTTAGCCCTCTGATAGTTTTCTTGCTCTTTAGCTAACCCTGATTTATCCTTGCCTTTTATCAATTTTGAACCAAGGGGTATATCATCTAAGTTTAGCTTTAGAGAATCTGAATATTCTAAATAATTCTCGGGATAAATTCCTTCATCTTTTAAACGAGCGAAATGATTTACCAGGGCATGAATAAATTTAGTAGGATTACCAAGAGGCCGATAGTAATTTAAAAAATTAAATTCATCAAAGTTTTTTTTAATTAAAACCCAACTCCCAGTTTCATCTAAAAGCTTAAAATTTGTAGGTATACCAATGTCTAAGCCGTAATCTTTAAGAATTCTCTCGCAAAAAGAGTGAAAAGTAGAAATCCAAAGGTCATAATAGCCAAAGGGCAGAAGCTTATCTACCCTCTCTTCCATTTCTTGAGCAGCTTTGTCAGTAAAAGTTAAAGCTAAAATTTCTTGGGGCTTTACTTGTTTTCTGCTAATTAAATAAACCAATCTCTGGGTTAAAACAGTAGTTTTGCCAGTTCCGGCGCCAGCAACAATTAAAAGAGGGCCATCCCCAAATTCCACTATTCTCTTTTGCTCTTTGTTGAGACTTAACAGTAACTTTTTGCTTTTCATAAAGCTATTTTATTTTATTCTAAAATCCATTTTTAATCAAGAAAAAACATGGCGGTAATTATATGACAATAAATGATTAGTTTTTGGAAATAAAAGGGTTATCTTTGATATAAAAACGCCATTTTTTATTGGCCCAATATGTTCCGGCGTAATCAATGCCAATGCGTTTTTTGGTAATAATTTGGGAAGGTTTAACTTTTTCTCCTCTGTCCTCTAACCAAATTCTTTTACTTTTTACCAAATCCTCTCCATAAAAGGATTTATCAAGTTTAAGATAACTACACAATTTTCCTGGTCCATTGGTTAAGTTTTTTAAAATTTTTGAGTTTTGCCTGCCTGCCGAAGCTCGAAGGGCGAAGGCGGAACTTTTAACTTTTAATTCACTAATTGGCTCCAGTGCTCGAATCAATACACACTCCGGCCTTCCTGCTAAACCAGCAGTGATATTAAGCTGCCAATACATCCCATAAACTAAATAAATATAAACATAACCACCGATTAAATACTCTGCCCTATTGCGTTGGGTAATTTTGCCTCCAAAGCCATGAGAAGCGTTATCTTGGGGACCGATATAAGCTTCGGTCTCTACAATTTGACCGATAATTTTTTTCCCTTCAAAAACCCTAACAATGTATTTTGCCAACAAGTCCTGAGCTACTTTTAGAGTGTTTTTTTTATAAAAATTTCTTTTTAATCTCATTTTATTAGAAAAGGAAAATTTGCAGGTAATGGAATTATTACCAAATTATGTAGTGACTAACTGTCCTAAGGTAATTTGTCTGAGCGTTCGGATAGAGGCTGAAAAAGTTAAGAAAATTTTAGAAAGCGCTTTTTCTATTGGCTCTTCTGCCATTTCTGTTCTAATCTTCTTATTTGAGCTTCGTTAAAACCAAAATGGTGGGCAACTTCATGCCAAACAACAATTTTAACTAATTCTCTTATATTTGAAGGAATCCTGCCCAATTTTTCAATTGGTTCTTTAAAAATAGTTATTTTATCTGGTAAATTTCCTCCAAATCCTCTGCCCCAAACATTTTTAGGAATACCTTGATATAAACCCAAAAGGTTATTTTGAATCCTGGTTCCTTTTTTAAAAGAACGCCCGGAAGATTCATCCTCGATGACAATGGCTATATTCTTCATTTTCTCCTGAATATTTTTGGGTAAAGAATATACTGCTTTTTTAACTAATTTTTCAAACTCTGAATAAGTCATAGTTAATATTCTATTTTGGCAAAACGCCATTTTTTAAATTGGTCTTTGAAAAACTTGAATTTCTTATAACCTTCTCTTTTAAAAATCTCTCCAATTTTATGTTTCTGTTCTGGGTCAAATTCAAAAAAAATTTTACCATTTTTTCTCAAGAAGCTTTTCGCCTTTTTTAAAAATTTTTCAATATAAAACATTCCTTGTTGCCGGCCATACCAGGCTATTTTCGGTTCGTATAATTTCACTTGAAGCTCCAACTCTGGTAACCTTTCTTTTGCCACATATGGAGGATTAGCTAAAATATAATCATATTTTCTTTTAATATTAGAAAAAATATCAGTTTTAATTAATCTTGCTCTTTTGTTTTCAATATTATTTATTTCAAGATTAATCTTAATTTGCTCTAAAGTTTTCCGGTTTACATCAGCGAAATCACAATAAGAGTTTTTAATATTTTTTAAAATAGCTATACCCACACAACCCGAACCAGAAAATAAATCCAAGCAATGTGTTTTCTTTTTTTCTTTCTTGAGCTCTCTAATTGCTGCTTCTACCCAGAATTCTGTTTCTTCTCGCGGAATAAAGGGTTTTTTGGAAAGCTCAATTTTTACATTTAAAAAATTTTTAAACCCTTTTTTATAATCTAAAGGCAAGTTCATAATAGCATTACTTTTTCAAATATCTTTCGATGTTTTGAAGATGTTTAGAATAGGTTTCAGCGCAAAAAATTTTACCCTCCCCATTATGAATATAATAAAGAAAATCTGTTTCTTGAGGAAATAAAACCGCCATCATAGCCGCTCTCCCGGAATTACAAATGGGTCCGGGCGGAAGACCAGCTTTTAGATAAGTATTATAAGAAGAATTAATTTCTCTATCCTGAGGTATTATTTTGGGCCACCAGTCTCCTGGCTTTCCTAAATAATACTGCAGGGTAGCATCAACGTCTAATTTCATTCCCTCTCTTAATCTATTTAGAAGAATTCCGGCGACTAGGGGCATTTCCTTTTCCCCCGCTGCTTCTCTTTGAACTAAAGAAGCAAGAATCACAATATCTTGTTTGGATAAATTATTTAACCCGGTGGCAGTGATTTTTTGAAATTCTTTTTCAAATTGGTCCTCTAGTCTCTTGGTTGTGTTTTGAACCGAATAATCTAAATCAAGCAAATAAGTGTCAGGGAAAAGGTATCCTTCTTGGCAATTTAAAAGAAAATCCTCTTTTTGGAGAGAAGTCCAATTCAGTTTTTTCTGAAGAACCTCGGCAATTTCTTCTTTTCTCTGGCCCTCTGGCATAGTAACCCATTTTTGAGCAGGATATAGGGTTAAAATCTCGACTAATTTAAAAGCTGACATTCTTTTGGAGATAAAATAGCCACCTGCCTGAATTTGACCTTCTGGATAATAATGCTTAAGAATTACTTCAAAGGCTCTGGGATTTCTTATAAAACCTTCTTCTTTTAATCTATCAATCACCTGTTGCCCTGAAGTCCCTTTGGAGATAATAAAAAGTTCTTTTTCTGCTTGAAATTGACAGGGAAAAAATTGCCCAATTAAATAAAAAAAAGTTCCAACCAATAATCCAAAAAGAAGAACCAAACTAATTTTTAGAGAAATTTTCATAAATTCAACAAAACTGCTACGAATATTCCCAGAAGAATCCCGAAGAGTATTTCAAACGGAGTATGCCCTAAAATTTCTTTTAAACGTTCTGCTTTTGGCTCTTTTTCCTTATAAAAAACATCAATAATCTTGTTTAAAAATTCAGCTTGTTTTCCAGCCGCCCCTCTAACTACTTTAGCATCATAGATAATAATTCCAGCTAAAACTGTCGATAAAGCAAATAATCCAGAACCGAAACCGAAATTAAGCCCGCAAGAAATAGCTAAAGCAGAAACAGCCGCAGCATGCGAGCTTGGAAAACCGCCGGGCAAGGCAAATGATTTTAAATCAAATTTATGCTCTCTTCTAAAGTCTATGGTTATCTTTAAGCTTTGGGCTAAAAACCAAGCTGCTAAAGTGGCTATCAGCGGCTGATTGGAAAGTATTGCTTCAAAAAATTTTTCCATAAATTAATTTAAGCGCTGAATAATAGCGAGAGGATTAAAATATTATTTTAAACAAATATTCACCCTAATTACTGATTCTTCTTTGGAATATTTAATTCTCGGCTTCGCAGCGAAAGCTTTTTTTATCTTTTTAGCAATTTTTACCGCTAATTGATTTTCAGTAGTTAAAACTTGAATTTTTATTGGTTTTTGGGCAATGGTTTTAATGGAAATAATCCTATCCTGAGAATCACGTTCAAAAGCTAATTTTCCTACATTGCTAATAGTATTTATTAAATCATTCTCAATCTCAGGAGAAATATCTTCTATGACTATCTCCCCTTCATATTCTTTATTATTTATCATCCGACAAGCGGGACAGAGAGTAAATCTTATATTTTTAGTCAATTTCAGCTGAGGATAATCGCTTAATCTATGATGCCAAGATTTATACCAATAAACAACGCCGCACTTTTTACAAATGGAAATATCTTTTTTACCCTTGCCAAGTTCCTGTTCTTCTCTTTTTGATTTTGGAAAATGAGAAGGAAAATTTTTGGGCAATGACTTAGAAGACATATACTTAGATTTTATCTTTTGTATTCTAAGGATTTAATAAATATTTGTCAAAACCTTGGATTCCTTAAATGATAAATGCTATCGCAACTCCCAAAAAACAGAGCAAACCAAAGATTAGGGTAAATTTAAAAAAATTTATTTTTTGGGCAAGTTTCATCAAAACATCTAAGCTCAGGTATCCTACCAAAAAACTAAAAATTAAAGACGGCCATCCGTTAAATAATAAGGCTGGATTTTCTAAAAAAAGATAAGCGCTTGAGACTAAAACCACAGGCGCTGACATCATATAAGAAACCTTTAATATTTCTGGAGGATTAGTTTTCCCCAGAGACAAGCCAAAAATAGTAGAACCAGACCTGGATAACCCGGGAATTACTGCCAGCCCCTGCAAAAGACCAGTAATTATTGCTAATTTATTAAAGCTTAGCCCAAAAGTTTTCTTGGTTTTTTTATGAAAATAGGCAGTTAAAAGTAATCCAAAACCCATAATTATCAAAAGAATATTTCCTATAACAAGCCTTGTCAGTCTATAAAGAGGATAGCCAATAGCCAAAGAAACAAGGGTAGATATAATCAAAAAATAAAGTAATTTAGAATCCCTACCGGTTAAAACTTTTTTCCAATCTTTCCTAAAGTAAATTAAAACAGCAAGAAGAGTTCCCAAATGTAAAAATAAAGCCATATCAATGGGATTAATGTTCTGGATTAAAAATTGGCAAACTAAAGCCACTATTCCTTCAGAAGAAATTGGAATCCATTCAAATATTCCCTGAATTATTCCTAATAAAATATAATCCCACATTTGTTTTATTATAGCAGACTTTGATGTTTCAGAAAGTGTAAAATTATTTTCCAGATAAAAAACAAAAGAGCCATTTGACTGACTCTTTTGTTAATTAGCTCCCTTGCCGGGAGCAAGAAGTCTTTCTTTTTTTTAGAAAGATTTTCTCATTGGTCTGGCTTCGTTTACTACAATTTTTCTTCCATCTAATTCCTTTCCATTGAACATCTCTATCGCTTTTTCAGCTTCTTCCTCTGTTGACATTTCTACAAAACCAAATCCTTTTGACCTACCGGAAATTTTATCTATAATAACGGCTACCGAATCTACTGTCCCAGCCTGGGAGAATAAATCTCTAAGAGAATCTTCAGTAGTGCTATAAGAAAGACTTCCTATGTAAAGCTTTTTTTCCATTTTCTCTTCACCCTGTTAAATAAAATCCTAAGGATTTTAACCCGTCGAGTTTATTTAATAGGTAAATTTATTTAATTAAGCGACCTACTCTCAATTTACTTACTGTTAACCTCCATACTGGGTATGGAGGATAAAAAATTTTAGCGTAAGATCAGAAAGCACGACATTTCTTTTTTTACTTATATTGAAGAAATGTTTTTACAATATACACCCGATGTTAAATTTTGTCAAATCCTCTATCTTTTATTCAACCTTTTGCTTGACTTATTAAAAATAATGACTATAATTAGGTATAAGCTCGTGAGCCGAGGTATCTTAGTAAGTAGGGCGGTTCAGGGTTATCCTTCGGCAAGTTCAGAATGACATTGAATTTGTTGAAGTATCATAAAGGTCGCTTTTAATTTTTATTTTAATTCACATATTATTATGGCATTCAAAAAATTTGATGACCGTCCAAGTAGAGATTTTCCTCCTCGAAAAATGTTAAAAGGAAATTGGAAATGCGCTGATTGCGGGAAAGAAATAACCGAACTTCCATTTGAGCCCTCTCCAGATAGACCAACTTATTGCAGAGAGTGTTGGCAAAAAAGAAGGACTCAAAAATTTGGACGTTAATCTAAAACAGAAAAGTCCTGCCTCGCTAAGCGGGGCAGGACTTTTTATTTTGCTTTTGAAAAGTTTTTAAGATAATTTTAGAGTTAGAAAAATTTATTTTTTTAGACTTTCTTCTAATTTTGCAAGAACGCGTATCAGGGATGCGTTAAACCCTTTAGAGTCGCCTGCTTTGATTTTATTTAAATTATCAATCAATATTTCATCATCTAAGGTTTTCGCTCTTTGTTCAACATCAGAAAGGTATTGCATTGGGTCGCTAAAGTCAAACTTAGGAGTAATACCTGCCTCTTCAAACATCGGCCATAAAAGAACATCAAGATATTCAACATAAGCCAGCCCTTGAGCTATTTTTGTTTCCAAATCTGTTTTTTCCAGATTTAATGTCTGAACCTGAGATTGAAGGTTTCCTAATTCAGTCTGAAGCATCTTTAATTTACCCTGAACATTTGTATAAAAATAAACTCCCGCCCCTAAAACAATTACTAACAAAATTGCTAAAATAGTGACTAAATTGTTTTTCATATTTTTAATTATTTTTTAATTTTTCAATTGATTTTTAATCAATTTTTGTCGACCCTTATTATTGTAACTTAAAATTGATATCAAGGCAATTTAGAAATTTCACACCAATATGAAATTATCGTATTGCTACGACATTAAATATAAAACACATTGATAATTCCTTTAAAATCTCTTACAATAAAAGAAGCAAGTATCGGCAATAACTAAATACTAAAATTTAAATTATGGATAACCAAAATTTTTTAGAAAAAAAATATAATGAGAATCTATTAAGGGCTTTTATTATTGTTGTTATTATCCTTCTGGTTCATCTGATTTTTCTAGTTGGTTTTAAGATTCATAATGTAATTAAAGAGACGGAATATATTGGCAAAGATATTGAAGCAGCCAACACTATTTTTGTTTCAGGCGAGGGTGAAGTTTATGCTAAACCTGATTTGGCTATAATTGACTTTTCAGTTAAAAACGAAGCAGAAACTGTAACTAAAGCAATGGCAGAAAATACTCAAAAAATAAACTCAGTGATTGAAGCAATGAAAAAAGAAGGTATCCAGGAAAAAGATTTAAAAACTACTGATTTTAATATTTATCCAAGATATGAATGGCATGAGGAAGAAAAAGAAGAAATCTATCCCCTGCCAGAAGGGAAAAGAGTTTTAGTAGGATATGAGGTAACCCAAAGTTTGCAAGTAAAAATAAGAGATATGGAAAAGATTGGAGATATTATTCAAACAGGTACTGAAAATGGAGCAAATCAAGTTGGAAATTTACAATTAACAATTGAAAAACCAGAAGAATTTAAAAATCAGGCAAGAACCATAGCAATTGAAAAGGCAAAAACAAAAGCAAAAGAAATTACCTCTCAATTAGGAGTAGAGTTAATAAGGATTACTAACTTCAGTGAAAGCGGAACTGTCCCACAACCAATTTATTTTGGTATGAAAGAAATGGCAGAAGAAGCAACAGCCTCCCCCACCGTTGAAATCGGTGAAAACTTAATACGGGTTGAGGTGACCTTAACTTACAAAATTAGATAATAAGTTTAATATTCAAAAAAAAATAAAATAAAATAGCTAATTAGCAAAAAATCGCTCATTAGCCTTTTGGCAGAAAAGGAAGAATTAGTAAAGACTCACCTATTCTTCCTCTCGCAAATAAAAAACCAGCTGATAAGCTGATTTCTTATCCTAAACAAACTTTAAGAACTAAAAACCCCAATTAGGGGATTTTTTAGTATTTATTTACCAATTTCTGCGGCCACCAAATCCTCGCCTATCTCCACCGCGAAAACCGCGGTTGAATCCGCCTTGTCTGGGACGAGCTTCTTGCGGACGAGCCTCAGCTACTGTAATATTCCTTCCATCAATCTCTTTGCCATTAAGCATTTCAATAGCTTTCTGAGCTTCTTCGTCGGATGACATTTCGACAAAACCGAATCCTTTTGAGCGACCGGACATTTTATCAATGATCATAACCACTGATTCAACTGTTCCAGCCTGAGAAAAAGCTTCCTTCAAGGTATCTTCGGTCGTCTCATATGCTAATCCGCCGACATATAATTTTTTTGCCATAATATTTCCTTACGTAAAATTAATATTATTAAGCCGACCTATCTTGATTCAAGAATATATATTCATACATTAGCGAATCAAGGTTCTCGCACGCAGCGAGGTTCTCATCTCATTTCTCTATCTCACATAAATTATTATGTAAGGAAAGGTAAATAAGAATCTTATTGCTTTATATAATAACTTATTATTTATGAAAAATCAAGGCTTCGCAAAATTTCAAACCAAAAACTTGAAGGTTTAGTCATATACTATTTTGGCGCTAATCCTGGTTTAATGTTATCATATTTATTTCCTCCCATTTTGTCTCGGTTATTTAATTTATATCTCTTTCTCATTAATATTTTCTTTTTCATCAGCCGTCAAAGAAGTAAGCCACAAAATAAAAGGTCTTCGAAGTTTATCTATTGGCCAGTCATTATCTTTAAAAAGCGAAGTTTTTTCTATTCTAAAACGTGAAAGCAAGGATATTGTGGCCTGCAAGTTTAAAGGAGACAATTTATTATGCTCTAATAAAAATTGTTGTTTTTTAGTCATTTTTAAATAAAAAGCAATCCTTTGTCACGGTGAGTTGCAAATAGTACTATTTGTATAATACGCTTATTCCTTTAGGAAAGCAAGTCCTCTACCAAAAATCACCTTAGCCAAAAGACGGATTGACATTTTTTCTCAAATATATTAATTATAGATAAAAGCAGACTAATATTTCGTAATTCTTGTCCGCTTGTCCAAAAAGCGGTTTTAATTTTTATGGAAATCAGAAATATTGCAATTATCGCCCATGTTGATCATGGAAAAACCACTCTGACTGACGCTCTGATGGAACAGACGGGTATGACCGAAGAAGGGGTCACTATGGATACCAACGCCCTGGAAAAAGAACGAGGAATTACCATATATTCCAAAAACACCTCGGTCTATTACAAAGGCACTAAAATAAATATAGTGGATACGCCCGGCCATGCCGATTTCGGCTCAGAAGTCGAGCGCGTTTTGCGTTCAATTGATTCTGTAATTTTGATAGTCGACGCCCAAGACGGACCGATGCCGCAAACAAAATTCGTTTTAAAGAAATCGCTTGATTTGGGCTTAAAACCGATTGTTGTAATTAATAAAATTGATATACCAAATGCCAGGCCAAAAGAAGTGCAAGAAATGGTTCTTGAGTTATTCCTTAATCTGGGGGCAAACGATAAGCAGCTTGATTTTGTCACGCTTTACGCGATTGCCCGCGATGGTATAGCAAAGAAGAGATTGGAAGACAGTTCAAGCGATTTGACACCGCTTTTAGACGCTATTTTAGAAAAAGTGCCGGTGGCTTCTAGCGAAGAAGCAGGCAACAAGCTTTTGTATTTTCAGCCGTTTAATCTTGGATACGACAACTTTTTGGGCAGGCTAGCCATAGGCAGAATTTATGAAGGAAAAATAAGGCAAGGAGAGAATGTGATTATAAAAAACAGCCAAAACGAAATGAGAAGGGGGAAAATTACGAAATTATTTACTTTTGAAGGAATGAACAGAAAAGAAGTAGAGGTTGCCAGCGCCGGCGATATTGTTATGATTGCGGGATTACCCGACATATACATCGGAGAAACTATTTGTGAAAATGAAAATCAAAACGCTTTGCCGTCTATCAATATTGACGAACCGACAATCGCTTTGAATTTTCTCATTAATAATTCTCCTTTTTCCGGCCAAGACGGAAAATTCGTATCCAACCAACAATTAAAAAAAAGGTTGGAAAAGGAGCTAGAAGTAAATGTCGGTTTAAAAATTGATTTTTCACCAGTTGATTATTATAAAGTTTACGGAAGAGGAGAACTGCATATCGAAATATTGCTCGAAAACATCCGCAGAGAAGGTTATGAAATCCAAATTTCACAACCGCAGGTAATTATTAAAGAAAAAGGTGGCGTAAAATACGAGCCGTTTGAAGAAGTAACTATTAATGTGCCGGAAGAAATATCTGGAACAGTGATTGAAAAACTTTTAAAGCGCCACGGCAATATGATAGAGATGAAACCGGAACATGGAAACGTAAGAATTATTTTTGAAATTCCAACTCGCGGTTTGCTCGGTTACAGGAATGAGTTTGTGACCGATACGCGCGGCGAGGGAATGCTATATACCCGGGTAATCGGATTTAAGCCACACACCGGAGATATTAAAAAAAATGAACTCGGGTCGATGGTTTCCATGACTACGGGCAAAGCTCTCGGGTTTTCTCTTTTTAATTTGCAAAACAGGGGAGCTTTATATATTAGACCCGCCACCGAAGTTTATGAGGGCATGATTATCGGCAACGTTTCCAAGGGTAACGATTTAACAGTTAATCCGACAAAGGGGAAAGAATTGACCAATTTGCGAGCCGCCGGATCTGATGAAAATATCATACTAACGCCACCAATAAAACTGACCATTGAAAAAGGCATGAGCATAATGCATGAGGACGAATATTTGGAAATTACCCCAAAGAATATTCGTTTAAGAAAGAAGTTTTTAACCAAACTTAAAAGGGTGAGAGAAAAAAGATCCCACAGAGGAAAAAAATAGGTGTCATTTTTTTTAAAAAAACTGCAAAATAACAAAATTAAAAAAAAGGCGCTTGACCTATTTTCCCCTTCTTGACAGTTTGAGTTAATTGTATTACTCTAAAGAAAAGTTCTTTTAAAAACAGAAAGAGGATTACCTTCTGGATTTGGAAAAAGTTTAAGAGAACTGATAGCTGACAAATTTTAAAGGTCGGGTCAGCTCTTAATATTATATCGATAAAGAAATGGAAAAAACGATTAAAGTCAAAGCTACTAAATTTTGTCCAAATTGTGGAGTAGAAATAGATGCTAAAGCAGAAATATGCCCGAAATGTGGAGTAAGGATTAAAAGAGAGGAAGTTAAAAATCCAGGAATTGCTGCCGTTTTATCTGTTTTATATGTTGGTTTGGGACAGATTTATAATGGCGAGGTTGGTAAAGGAATTGGATTTATAATTATTGGGATTATTTTAATAGTTTCAATGTCTATCCTGATTGGTTTTATCTTGTATCCTATATTCTGGATATTCAATGTTTATGATGCTTATACTACAGCAAAGAAAATTAATCTTAATGAAGATTCATCGATTTAGTAATTTAAAAAGCGTTCTGCTCTCTTTGTAGAACGCTTTTAATATAACAAAAAGACAATTTCTATATCAAAATCGCATTTTCTTCTTTGAAGTGGTTGAGAAAGTAAATTCTTTAATTCTTTTCTTTTAAATCCATTGCCAAATATGACCTATCCAAATCTACTGGTACGTATTTTACTTCTTTTGTTATAACTGAAAATCGTTTATCTTTTTCTTCTTTTTTCTGTAATGCGTTAATAAAATCTTGAGATTCTTTCGTAATGTCGGTGCTGAAATAGAAATTAACTCTAAAAATTTTTTATAAAACAATAAATATTCAATAAGCTTGTCGGCACTAATCTTCCAATCTAAATTTTCCTGCCAGCCATAAACATTTGCCCAGTCAATACAAAGTAATGTTTTTCCCTTTAATTTGAACTGAAATTTTTCTTCTTTCATAAATTTTTATTTAGGCCTAAATTCCGATTATTCTATTCTACCAAAAAAACCGCCTTTTGGGCGATTTTTTAATTTCTTGCTTTTATCGTTTCAAAGATGCCATTTTTTGTATGTTCTCTCTTTTCTATACGAAGCTGATTCTGCTTTAAGATTTCGCCTAATCCGCCCTGCTCAAAGTAATCTTTGAAATACTTGTAATGATTTGTTCCAGCAAGATATTCTATAGTTTTAACAAAAAAAGAATAAGGGCCCTTGGGTAACGGAACCCGGAAATCAATAAAAATTAAACTTCCTTCTTTCTTTACCACCCTTTTCATTTCCGAAACTACCCTGTCTCTTACTCTACGTTCTTTCTCGTGGAGGGCAAAAGAAATGGAAATAAAGTCAAAAAAATTGTCTTTGAATGGTAAATTTTGAGCATCGGCGATTTGGAAAAATACATTATTAATCCCTAACTTTTTCTTGTTCTTTTCAGCTACTCTAATCATGCCTGTATCTAAATCTATCCCGTAAGCAATGGCCCCTGCCTTGGCATAATGAAACGCCTGATCGCCTGTTCCGCAACAAACATCTAACACTTTGTCTCCAGCTTTTATTCTAGCAAATTTTATAGCACGAATCCTAATCTCTTTTAATACAGGATCTATTACATTTGAGTAATTTAAAAACCACATTAAATTATCCTACCAAAAAACCGTCCCCTCGGCGACTCTCAACTTCGAGCTAAATTTTAGTTATTTACCGCCCTTTAATCTTGATTTATACATCTGAAGCCATTCTTTTGATAAAGGCCAATTCTTGAATCGGTTGCAGGGAAATCTTTCACAACCTTTAGAGCAAACATCTATCTTGTTTTTAACTGCACATTCTAAAACGGGGCAATTTGCGTTGATTCTTTTTAGAAATTCAACGCCTTCCTTTGTTTTATTGCACCCAGAACAAATCTTCTTAACATAAAGACCGCAAGTTGTGCAACAAATTCCACACGCTCCAATTTTTGTTTTTGCATTATTATTCATAAATTTTATTTTTTACCCTGTACTCAACTCCGCTGTAGTTCAGGGCTCAATTAATTCCCTGCCCCGTAGTGAACGCGAAGCATTCTACTACTAGAGTTGGTTATTTTAAATCTTCTTCAGTAATTACTTTTATTCCGTTTCTTTTCAATAAAGCAGCTGTCACTCCGTCTCCTTGAATTAATCTACCAGAAAAAGTCCCATCGTGAATTTTGCCATATCCGCAAGATGGACTTTTTTGTTTAGCAATAAATTCTTTAATGCTAATTATTTTTGCAATTTTCAATGTCTCATAAGCTCCGCGGATAAATTGCTTTGTAACGTCCTTTCCTTTTTTATTCATTACTCCACATTCTTTATCTAAAACCTTTTCTCCTGAGCATCCTTGAATTTCTTGAGGAACTCTCGGCGTCGGTAATCCGCCTAATTGTTCTGGACAAACGGGAATTAAAATTTCTTTTTTTGCCAAATTAATAACTTTCTTATCAGGCTTGCTTTTGCCATCGTATCTGCACTTTATTCCTAATAAACAAGCGCTGCAAAGCTTCATAATTTTTATTTTCGAGCTAAATTTTGGTTATTTCGAAGATTTTGTTCCTTCTTCTGAACCCCTTAACCAACCTGATTTTTGATTTCGGGAGCTTAAAATATGAAGAAAGAATTCTCGCCACTCCCCTATTGGCTAGACCCCTTTCCGGCCTTTCTTTGACCCTTACCTCAAAACTGTCTTCTAATTTCTTAACAATTTCTTCCTTTTTTGAATTTGGAAAAATCTTAACTTTAATTAACATCAATTTTATCCTACCAAAAAACCGCCTGATTGGCGATTTTCAACTTCGGCCTAAATTCTTGCCCCGTACCAAAACAAAGTTTCTGGTGCGGG
>PETY01000040.1:0-15467 GCA_002780915.1 Candidatus Nealsonbacteria bacterium CG02_land_8_20_14_3_00_34_20
TCCTTTTTGCTCCCCACGCTTTCGTCCCTCAGCGTCAGGATCGCCCCAGCTGATTGCCTTCGCTTTTGGCGTTCTGCTCGATATCAACGGATTTCACTCCTCCACCGAGTATTCCATCAGCCTCTAACGTCCTCTATCTCGCCAGTTTTTTCCGCAGTTCCCAGGTTGAGCCCGGGAGATTTAACAGAAAACTTAGCGGGACGCCTACGGACTCTTTACGCCCAGTAAATTCGGATAACGCTCGGGGCACTCGTATTACCGCTACTGCTGGCACGAGTTTAGTCACCCCTTATTCCTCCGTTACTGTCACCCCTCTAAAACGGGGTTCCTCACGGAGAAAAGCTTTTTACGCTCCGAAGAGCTTCTTCGAGCACGCGGTGTCGCTGGTTCAGGGTTTCCCCCATTGACCAATATTCTCGACTGCTGCCTCCCGTAGGAGTAGGGCCCGTGTCTCAGTGCCCTTGTTGGCGGACAAGCTCTCACTCCGCCTACCCGTCATTGCCTTGGTAGGCCATTACCCTACCAACTAGCTGATAAGCCGCAGACCAATCACTGAGCGGTTACCTTACGGTTTCCTTTACCCCGCTTATTTTGCAAAGCAAAACTTGAACGGGGGCCATCAGGTATTAGTCCCGCTTTCGCGGGATTATGCCTGTCTCGGTGGTATGTATCTACGTGTTATTAACCCGTTCGCCACTATCGCTCGCGCCTCGCTATGCTCGGCACTCGCTTCATTTTAACATTTAAGCATTTTAACATTTAAACAAAATTTGAATTCCCTGATGTTTAAATGTTTGTATGTTTGTATGTTTAAATGAGTTTGCGCCGAACGCAGTGAGGCACGAACGACCGTTTGACTTGCATGCCTTATCCACACCGCCAGCGTTTATCCTGAGCCAGGATCAAACTCTCAAAAAAAACAAAGCGGAACAACTCCAAAAAACTAAAATCTCTTTATTTTATTGAATTTTTAATGAACTTTCTGAGCAAGAAAAATCAGGAAGAGACATCCTGATTTTCTAATCAATCTTCTTTTTGGTTTTCCCTTTGTTCATTTATTCATGACAATAGATTTTCCTTTTACCTTTATTACAGTCTCTTTAATTTTAATTTTACTCCTCGGAAAATTCTTGTCAAGTTTACCCGCCTGCCTATGTCTAAGCCTATGAGCCGAGGAAAGGACTTGCACCCCCAACTTTACCCCACACCATTTGCTAAAAAGCCAGGAGAGGGATTCGAACCCACGACCTACTGTTTACAAAACAGTTGCTCTTCCGCTGAGCTATCCTGGCAAATGGTGAGGGACTTTGCTATTGAGCTACCTCGGCAAACGCCAATTTATTTTTTGATTGAGTTTTTAATTTCTTTCCAATAATTGTCATCATCTTTGAATAAAGACTCATCGGGATTAGAATCCCAATCCTCCTGGTGTTCTTTAGTATGCCTCTTGGGCTTTGATGGAAAAACTGTAACCTTTTTTTTGGTTTTTTCTCTTAGTTTTTGAAGCCAGTTAGAGGTTTTATTATCAGTTCTCAAAGATAAAATTCTAATCTTGGAAAGAACTTTCTGCAGAAATATTTCTAAGGAAAAATTTTTGAAGGGGTTTAATTCTTTAAACTTTCTTTTAAATTTTAAAACCAAACTTTCTTCTCTTTTTTCTCCGATACTCTCTGGTAATGCAACTAAAATTGGAATTTTCCATAAAACTAATCCTACTATTGAAAAAAAACTACAAAGTAAAATTATTTGGGTTATTGGCTCAAAGTTCATACCGGGTAAATTTTTTTACGAAAATATTTTCTCCAAGTTTAGCAATATATTCATTGATTAAATCTTCAATAGTTTTTGTTTCATCTCTTATCCAAGTTTGGGAAAGCAAAGAAGTTTCCTTTTTATATTTTTCTAATTTTCCTTTTACAATTTTATTAATTATCTTCTGTGATTTTCCTAAGTTTCTCGCTTGAGTTTCAAAAAAAATTTTTTCTCTATTTAAAAATTCTTCGGGGATATCCTCTTCTTCTAAAAACAAAGGGGTCATTGCTGTTATTTGGAGACATAATTCATGGGATAACTTCTGAAATTCCCGAGACCTAGCCACAAAATCTGACTCACAATGAATTTCCAAAAGGACCCCTATTTTCTTCCCTGAATGAACATAACTATCAATTATTCCTGCTTTCGCCTCTCGACCAACTTTCTTTTGGGCAAAACTTTGACTTTTTCCTTTTAGAATTTTCTTAGCTTCTTCAATGTTACCTTTGGCTTCTTGCAAAACTTTTTTGCATTCCGTGACTGAAACATTAGTTTCTTCACGAAGTTGTTTAATTTGGTCAATGGTAACCATATAGAAAAATTAAAAATATATTAACTTTATATCGTTACTTTTCGCTTTGCGCTTTACTCTTTGCGCTTTTTGTTACCTCTTTTATTTTATCTAAAATGTATTTTACTGAGGATATGGCATCATCATTTGCTGGAATGGGATAGTCTGCCAAAGTTGGGTCGACATCTGTATCTGCTATGGCAATTACTTTAATCCCCTTTTTCCTTGCTTCTTTAACTGACAGAATCTCTTTTTTTAGATCTGCTACAAATACTGCTTCGGGAAGTTTTTCCATATCCTTAATTCCTTCAAATTTTATTTTTAATCTTTCCAGCTCTTTGAGGAAATTTTGACGTTCTTTTTTGGTATATTTCTTTTCAAATTCTTCTTCTTTTATTTTAGCCTCTAACTCTTTAAAATATTTTATCCTTTTTTTTATTTCTTCGAAATTAGTAAAAGTTCCTCCAATCCATCTTTCTTTAACATAAGGCAGTCCGCAAGCTTTGGCAGTTTCTTCAACTAAACTCTTCAGATGGGGTTTAGTGCCAACCAATAAAATTGTTTTACCCTCTAAAATAAATTTCTCAATAAGTTTTAAAGCTTCTTTTAAATTCTGAGCTGTTTTTTCTAAATCAATGATGTGGACCGTGTCTTTGGCTTTAGCAATGTAAGATTGCATTTTTGGATGGAGACGCGAAGTTCGATGTCCAAAACCAAGACCGGCTTGAATAATTTGATCAAGTTCAATTTTGTAATCTTCCTTTTTTTCTTTTTGGTTCTTTATTTCTGCCATTATAGAAATTAATTTTACCCTGTTGGAAGAAAGAATGCAACCCCTTGCACTTGATTTTTTGCAAAGTCCTTGATAAAATTTAGGAAATTATGAAAAAAGATATTCATCCCAAGTATTATCCTAAAGCCCAAGTCCGCTGCAGTTGTGGGGCTGTTTTTGAAGTTGGCTCGACTAAAGAATATATGGAGGTTGAGATTTGCTCCCAGTGTCATCCTTTTTATACTGGGGAAAAAAGATCAACTGATAAAATAGGGCAGGTTCAAAAATTCAAGCAGAGAATGGCAAAAAAGAAATTATGATAGAGGGAGAAGAAAAAATTAAAGCATTGATTATGGAAATTAGAGCTGGAGTTGGAGGAGAAGAAGCAGCTCTTTTCGCAGCCGATTTATTTAGAATGTATTTAAAATATTCCCAAAACAGAGGCTGGAGATTAAAAGTTTTAAATTCTAATCCAACACAGTTAGGCGGATTTAAAGAAATGGTTCTTGAGGTTTCTGGTGAGGGGGTTTCTTGTTTAAACCAAGAATCAGGAGTCCATAGAGTCCAAAGAATTCCTAAAACTGAAAAGTCGGGAAGAATTCATACCTCAACTGCAACTGTTGCATTATTGCCAAAACCAAAAAAAACAGATATTAAAATTAGCCCTTCTGATATTAAAATCGATTCTTATAAAGCATCGGGCCCGGGAGGGCAATACGTTAATAAAAGAATGAGCGCAGTCAGGATTACTCATATTCCTTCGGGTTTGGTAGTTACCTCGCAGGTCGAAAGAAGCCTTCAACAAAACAAAGAAAGCGCTCTAAGTATCTTAGAGGCTCGACTTTTTCAAAAAGAGAGAAAGGAAATGGAAGAAAAATTAGGCGAAAGAAGGAAATCCCAAATTGGAAAAGCCCAAAGAGAAGAAAAAATTAGAACTTATAACTTTCCTCAAAATAGGATTACCGACCATAGAATTAAAAAAAGCTGGCACAATCTAGAAGAAATTTTAGATGGAAACTTAAGTAAAATAATAAAAGCTTTTCAAAAAAAATAAATATAATACAAATACAACGAACTAAATCCAAATACTACAAATTAAGGAGCTCAGCTCCTTTTTTTATTTGGTTTTTTCTAAAATCTCAAGTTCCCGCTGATATTGAACGGCTATTTCTATTACATTGTCTCCATAAAAACCATAGCCATTGTATGATGTTCTTCTACTTGTTCCGGAAAAATAAATCATAGCCGCTTTCCATTCTCCATTATAGGTTCGTTCCTTTGCTCCGTAATCTGTAAGATACAGAGCAGATGCCAAAAAAGCATCTTTAATATTCCAGGGATCACCTGGCTTCCCAGTAATTGCTTTGAGTCGGTCGCGATATATCATCCAAGTGCTCGGAATAAATTGAGCAGGACCCATTGCTCCTCCCCAGCCATAACTCATTGGACACGATACTGGAGTTGCATAAGGATCTCTTCCTAATTCTTTAGTAATAATTAAAAATGGGCCAACATCTCTTGTCGGTTTCATTACGCCAGAAAGAACCTTTCCGCTCTTAATAATCACACCGGCTCCAGTTTCAGAATTACTTAAATAACATTGACCTACATTTTTACCAATAGCTGACTCCTGTTGCAAAACTGCCAATAAAAAAGCAGGTCTAATCCCGGTTAAACTTTCTACATATTTAGCAATTTCATAAGCCTCTCCAAAAGTAGGAGCTTCAGCTACTCCTATCAACTCAAAAATCCTCGCTCTAATTTCAGCTGCCTTTTTTACGATACCTTCTTTCTCCTGAAGTTGTTTTTGATATTCTGCCTCAGTAAGACCTAAATAGTGCTCTCTATCCTTTTTTACCTGAGAATTTTCTTTCTTTTGGATTTCTCGAATAATAATTAAATTCTTTAATCCTTCTGTCTCTTCCTCCAGAGCTGTCTTTTGCTCCTCAAGATAAGATTTCAAATCTTGAATCTGAGTTAACAATTCTTGGTTTTTAGTATTTAAGGTTTCCAGATACACTAAATTATCAAAAAAATCAGAGAGAGTATCGCTGGAAAGTAAAATTTCCCAAATAGTTTTTTGGTCTTCTTGGTAAACTGCCCGCAAAATCAAACCTATTTTTTCTTTTTGCTCTCCAATCTTTTCAGAGGTTCTTTCAATAGAACTCTCGGTATCTCCTATCTGGAATCCTAAGCTTTTAACGCCTAAATTTGATTGATAAATTTGGTAATTTAAATTTTTAATTTTTTGGTCCAAACTATCAATTTGGTTTTTAAGAGTTTTCTTTTCTTGCTGTGTTTTAGAAATATCCGACTCTATTTCCTCTCGCTTTTTTTCAAGATATTCCTGACACCCTTCCAAAAGTTTCCTGCAATCTTCTTTGGAAAGTTGTTTATCACACATCTGATCAATTAACTCTGGCGATCCGCAAATTTTTTCATTTAAACTATCTAAGTTCACCTTATTCTCAGCCAAAAGAAAAGTGGCTGGCAAGAGAAAGCCAACCATCAGAATAATAAGAAATTTATAATAAAAATTTCTTTGGTAAAATCTCATTAATAAACTCAATTAGTTTCTATTAATTTCTATGAGTTTCTATTGACCTTCTTTTATTTCTCCTTCTTCCTCTTCTCTTTTTGTTTCTTTCCCTGCTTTCCCTGCTTTCCCTGCTTTCCCTACTTTTTCTACTTCCTCAATTTTTTCTTCTGGGGGCTTGGCTAGTTCTTCTTCTACTTTCTCGGGTTCAACAACTTGAGCTATTATTTCATCTTTGTTTTCTAAAATCTTAACTTCTTTTGGTATTGGAATATCTTTGACTAAAATGACATCTTCAAAGGTCTGAAGCTTGCTAACATCTATTTTAATTTCGTGGGGAAGATACTCAGGAAGAGCTTTAATTTTTAGTTCTTTTAAATTTTTAATTAAGGTTCCGCCTAGATTCTTTACTGCCGGGGCTGCTCCCTCAAAAACTATTGGTACCCCAACTTCAACTTCTTTTTTTAAGCTTGGCTGATAAAAGTCAGCATGAATTGGTTTTAAATTTACAGGGTCAAATTGAACATCATAAATTAAGACCAGAAATTTTTTATTGCCCAGCCCTAAAGAAACCAAGCTACTCTCTCCGGCTTCTCTGTAAGTTTTCTCGAATTCTTTTAAATTAACTTCTAAAGAAGTGCTCTCTGTGGCAGGTCCATATAGAACCCCAGGCAAAAAACCCTTCTTTCTAAGGGTTTTTACTTCTGCTCCAGTTTCTTTTCTAACTTTAGCTTCTAAAAATAACATAGACAATGATATTTCTTAAATATACTAAATGTTTAACTTCGGAAAGATTATTGAATTCTAAATTGATTAGAGTAAAAAGTCTTCTCAGGGTTGAAACTATCTCCCTCTTTGCACCCGATACAAGCAGGCAAAACTAAACGATGAACAGCCGATTTAATATCATAGGAAAATAGATAAATACCGAAACCCTTTAAATCTCCCCCTTTGATGCAAAAAGCAGCAATATCCTCTTCCTGAGCCTCTCCGTATTGGTAATTCTTCCAAACACCTTCTTTCTTCTGAAGATAATAAGGATAACGAGAGGAAAAGCAAACAGATTCTGGCAATTTATTCTTGACATTTATTCTTAAAATTCCATTTTTACTGTATTCTGAACGGTCAGTAATAATCCGAACTTGACCCTGATTCCACCACCACCCTATCAGGGCAAAAGCTAAAATTAATACTCCAATCACCATATATAGAATTCCTTTTTTCCTTTTAGATTTTGAAGAAATATTTTCTGGAGACATATTATTAATTATTAATTTGTTAATTTAAGGTTCTTTTTTAATCTTAAATCTTTTCTCTAATTCTTTCAAGGTTTCCATTACTCCGGTATATTCTAATTCGGTCATTGGCAGCATTGCTGCTCCATAAAATCCTTGCCTTCTCATTTGTTCAGCTTTTTGAGAAACATTACTTCTAACCCAGTCCCAATAAGGATGGTCAAAAACATCAGCCGGTTCAGTTAGTTTACCATTTTTAACAGAAAAAGCCAAAGAATTAACTACCGGAGGCCCATCAAAGAAAGAGATAGAGGAATTTTCTTTAACAGGCATCAAGGGCATATTATGAGAACCTCGCATGCCTCCTGCTACATAAGGTCCGATAGTATAAGGAGAAAGTATTTCTCCAGTAGCAGGGAAATCAAGTTGGCTTCTTATTAACATCACTGGATCATCTTTCCCTACATATTTCCCAGCAATATTATGCAACCTGGTAGTACTTACAGCCGCTACTTGTTCTTGAGTATTCCTGGAGTAAATTGACTCCACTACATACTTTCCGGAATCTCTTAGCAAAGTAGCAATATCATAAATTTCCTCCGGGGAATTTAACTCAATAATCTTCTCTGCTCCGGTATAAGAAACATCCATAATTCTAAATTTAAATCCTTTTTTCAAATTAGAGGAAAGGATAAAGCCTGCCGTGTTCATTGGGTCGCAAAAAGTTAGATATAAAGGAAGATTATAGGCTCCTGGTTCGGTCTTATCAGCGAAGAAAGCCAAAAATGGCTCGGCTGGTCTTTCTTCCAATTCTATCTCGGCTACTGCTGGTCCCATGCCTCTAATATTTTTTGAAAAACTTTCTTTTAATAAATCTTGACCAGCCCCATATAATCCTTGTTCCTTAGCTATTTTAGTTCCCTTTAAAAATGCTTCCCAACAAAGTTTATGAATTTTCTCATCTAAAATTCCCCTTTGGTGGGTAGATAAAATAGCTATATCGTCGCCAGTGTGACAAATGTAAGAATCAATTATTAAATTTTTCCCTTTATCTTTAATATAATTTTTTACTGTTTCTAGTAATTTTGCTGAAGGTTTTATGTGTCCTCCAATACTTCCAATATCGGCTTTGATAATAGATAGGGTAATTTTCATAATTTGCTACGAAGTACGAAATCATTACGAATATACGAAAAATTATTCATAGTATTCGCATAGAATTCGCATTCCATATTATACTTTATTATATCTTAATTTGGGGCGTTTTGAAAGATTCAAAATTGTCTTAATTACTGTATCAGGATTTAAAGAAATTGATTCAATCCCCTCTTTAACTAAAAACTCAGCAAATTCTGGATAATCCGAAGGTGCCTGGCCACAAATTCCGCAGTATTTATTTTTTTGAGAACAAAGTGTAATTACTTTCGAAATCATTTTTTTAATAGTTGGGTTTCTTTCGTCTCCGACTTTAGCAATTTTAGCGTTATCCCGATCAAGACCTAAGGATAATTGAGTGAGATCGTTGCTTCCTATTGAATAGCCATCGAAAATTTCTAAAAATTTATCAGCTAAAATTACATTGGAAGGAATCTCACACATCACAATCACTTTTAAGTCATCCCTTCCTTTCTCTAATCCATTTTTTTTCATCAAATTCAAAACTTTCTTCCCTTCTTCTGGCGTCCGGCAAAAAGGAATCATTAACCAGATATTTTTCAGGCCAAAAACCTCTCTGACTCTCTTTATCGCCTGGCATTCCATTCCAAAGGCAGGCTTGAACTTTTCATCATAATATCTTGAGGCTCCTCTAAAGCCCAGCATCGGATTTTCTTCTTCCGGTTCAAAAAGTTCGCCGCCGATTAAAGCTCGATATTCATTTGTTTTTAAATCAGAAAACCTGACTATCACTGGTTTGGGGTAGAAAGCCGCGGCAATCTGAGCAATTCCTTCAGCCAATTCTTTAACAAAGTATTCTTTTTTATCTTTGTGCTCAACCGTCAGCTCTTCAATCTTTTTCTTTAATTTCCTGTCTTTTAATTTTTTGTAATGATAAAGAGCCAAAGGATGAATTCTAATTTTTTCGGCTAAGATAAACTCAATTCTAGTCAAGCCCACTCCATCATTTGGCAAAAATGATGTTTTAAAGGCAATTTCAGGAGCTCCAATGTTAACCATAATCTTGGTTTTTAATTTAGGCACCTTCTCTAAATTATACCTCTTTATTTTAAAAGGCGCCTTCCCTTGGTATATTCTTCCATTTAATCCTTGAGCGCAATCTACTGTTACGCTTTGGCCAGTTTTTAAAAGCTGGGTAGCCCTTAGGCTTCCAACAATAGAGGGTATTCCTAATTCTCTGGAGACAATTGCTGCATGGCATAGTTTTGAGCCCTCATCGGTAATAATAGCTGAGGCTAAAGGAAAAATACTCACCCAATCCGGGTCTGTCATTTTGGTTACCAAAACCTCTCCTTTTTGAAACTCGCTAATTTTTGAAACATTAGAGATTACTCTTACTTTCCCCTGACCAATTTTGTTTCCGATAGCAATCCCGGCTAAAATTGGTTTCTGTTTAGTCTTTATTCTATATTCTTGATAAGTTCTCTCTATTTGAGGGGTATAAACCGTCTCTGGCCTTGATTGAACGATAAAAAGCTCGCCAGTTTTCCCATCTTTTGCCCATTCAATATCTTGAGGAATTTTGTAATGATCTTCGATTTTTAAAGCCCATTTAGCTAAAGTTAAAGCTTCATCATCAGTCAAGGAAAATTTTCCTTCGTCTTTTTTGGAAACATTTACTTCTACAATTCCTTGATTTTTAGCATTCACCCTGTTAAATAATTTCGCCTTTGGCGAAATTCCCGCCTTGCGGGATTTAACAGGGTAAATATATTTTTTTGTTTTTCTTCCTAAATTTTTGACAATTATTGATTTATATCCTTCTTTTAAAGTTGGTTTAAAAATATAAAATTCATCCGGAGTAATCTTTCCTTTAACTATCATCTCCCCTATTCCATAAATTGAGTTTATTAAAACCACATTTTGAAAGCCGGTTTCAGTATCTAAAGTAAAAATAATTCCAGATGAAGCCAAATCACTCCTTACCATTTTTTGAACCCCAACCGATAAAGCAAATTTTAGCTGAGAAATATTTTTTTCTTCACGATAGGCAATTGCACGGTCATTAAAAATTGAAGCAATACACTTCTTAATTGCTTTTAAAAGTTCATCTTTTCCTCTAATATTTAAAAATGTTTCAAATTGTCCGGCAAATGAAGTAGAGGGAGCATCTTCTGCCACCCCAGATGTTCTGGCTGCAACATCAACGTTTTTTTTATTATATATTCTTGATAGTTCCAGATAAGCCGTAATAATTTCTTTTTCTAAATCTTTGGGAATTTCTGCTTTTAAAATGAGATTTCTTGCTTTTTTGCCAATTTCCTGTAAGTTTTTAATATCATTAACATTTAAATTTTGAAAAATTTGTTTCAATTTAGGGAAAAGATTGTTTTTTTTAATAAACTGCCAATAAGCGGTGGTAGTAAGAGCAAAACCATTAGGGATATTAATCGGATTTATTTTTCGCTTGTAACCCTCCTGGGAATCCGCTTCGCGTCCAGCGTTTTTAGCTTTTAGTTTGCTAAACATCTCTCCCAACGAAGCATTTTTTCCTCCTACCAAGGGGACATCCTCTTTTCTAATTTCAGAAAGCCACAAAATATATTTTTTTTCTTTTTTTATCATTTAAAAACTTGTGCCAGAAAAGCGCTTAAAGAGTTAAAAGTATCTCCATTATTTATAAGAGTAAAAATACCAATGATTAAGAAAAAAAGAATAAAAAGGAAATCTAAAAACCCTACTGATAAAATCCCTTTTTCATTTTTTAAAAAAAATCTATTCATACCCTTGAATTAACTTTATTAATTACCTCTTTAATCTTCCTTACGCTCTGGGGATTAGATAAGGTGGAAAGGTCGCCAAACTCTTCCCCGGTTAATCCTCCTAACTTTTGTTTCTCAAAAGTTTGGAGGGTAAATAATCTCTTGAGAATACGACGCATAATTTTTCCACTACGGGTTTTGGGTAAATCTTCAACTAAGAAAACTTTTTTGAGCATGGTAATAGGTCCTATCTCTTTTTTTACTTGTTCTCTAACTTCAACTTCAAGCTCCTTTGAAGCTCTTTTAGATTTTGAAACTATAAAAGCAACGGGCACTTCCCCTTTTATCTCGTCCGGGATACCAACTACTGCGCATTCGGTAATATCAGGATGTAAATTTATTGCCGCCTCCAATTCTCCTGTAGTTAGTCTATGGCCAGCTATTTTAATAACATCATCTACTCTCCCCACAATTCTAATTAAACCCTGCTTGTCTTTGTAAGCAGCATCAGAAGTAAAATAGATTTCTTTTCCCCGCCCCAATTGGTTTCGTTTTAAGGGGCGAGGCTCGCCTTTGACTATGTCAAAGGCGGCATACTGACTCCAATAAGTATCTAAGTATTTTTTTGGGTCTTTGTAAATTCCTCTTAGTAAACCTGGCGCGAATGGAGGAAGCATCACTAGGTTTCCCTCTTTGTTCGGAGGTAAAGATTTTCCCTTTTCGTCCAGAATATCAAATTTTGTTCCAGGAAAAGGCAAACCAGTAAAGGCTGGTTTAAAAGGTCCAATACCCGGCAAAGAAGTAATTAAAATTCCGCCTGTTTCTGTTTGCCACCAAGTATCAACTAAAGGACATTTCTCTTTGCCTACTTCTTTAAAATACCATTGCCAGGCTGATTCATCTATTGGTTCTCCCACTGAACCTAAAAGCTGCAATGTTTTTAATTTAGATTTCTCTAAAAATTTCTCTGCTCCTGTTTTTTCAAACATACGAATAACAGTAGGAGCAGTATAAAAAGTAGTTATTCCGTATTTCTCAATAATCTGAGTCCACCTGTCCGGAGTTGGCCAATCGGGCGCGCCTTCAAACATTAAAGTGGCTATTCCGTTTAACAGGGGCGAGTAAATTGTATAGGTATGCCCGGTCACCCACCCCGGATCCGAAGTGCACCAAAAAATATCTTCATCGTGAAAGTCAAATATCCATTTTCCGGTCCAGTAAGCTTGAACGGTAAAGCCACCACAAGTGTGGACACAGCCTTTCGGCTTGCCCGTGCTACCACTCGTATACAGTATAAATAATAGATCTTCTGAGTCCATTACCTCTGCATCGCATTTATCATTTTCTTTTTCAATTAATTCATGCCACCAGATATCTTTTTCTTCTTGCCAAGGAATTTCGTTTTTTGCCCTTTTAACCACTATAACTTTTTCAACTTTTATTTCTTGTATCCCCTCCCACTCAGCTTTACTGAGCGAGGCTCGTCCTTTCGGCTCGCCCGAAAGGGCGGCGTCAGCATTCTGTTTTAAGTTAATAATTTGACCCCTTCTATAATAACCGTCGGCAGTAATTAAAACTTTAGCTTCGGTATCTTGCAGTCTTATTTTTAGAGCTTGGGGGCTAAAGGCGGAAAAAACCACGCTATGCACTGCCCCGATTCTGGCGCAAGCTAACATTGAAATTATTACTTCTGGAATCATCGGTAGATAAATTCCTACTCTATCTCCCTTTTTCACTCTTAATTTCAAAAGAGCGTTAGCTAATTTATTAACTTTTCTAAAAAGTTCTTCGTAAGTTAATTTTTCTGGCCCTTCATTGATTGGCTCTGGCTCCCAAATTAGAGCAACTTTGTTTTTTATATTTTCCCAGCCAAGAGAGTTGTTTTCAAAAATATTGGAAGTAATATTAATCTTTCCTCCAACAAACCACTGGAAATATGGCGGTTTGTGCACAAACGCATTTTTCCATTTCTTGAACCAGAAAAGTTCTTTTGCCAAACTTTCCCAAAATTTAATTGGATTTCCTGCTGCCTTTTTATAAATTTCTTTATTCTTGAGCCAAGCCTTTTTTTTAAAGTCTTGGGTTGGATAATAAAGTAAATCGCCTTTTTTAATCATAAGAGTTAAATTTTCTTTCCTATTAATTCTGCGAACTCAGCTAATCTACAAGCATAAGCATATTCGTTATCATACCAAGCTAATACTTTAATCAAATTTCCATTAATCACTTTGGTGTTTTCAGCATCTACTATAGCCGAATAAGAATTCCCAATATAATCAGAAGAAACTAAAAGAGCATCTTCTATCCCTAAAATTCCCTTTAACCCTTCTTTTTGAGAGGCTTTTTTAAAGAGGAAATTTACTTCTTCGGCAGTTGTACTTTTTTTAACTTCACAAACCAAATCCACTAACGAAACTACAGGAGTAGGAACCCTTATTGCTATTCCATCTAATTTTCCTTTTAACTCTGGAATTACCAAACTAATAGCCTTTGCTGCGCCAGTAGTAGTAGGAATGATGTTTAAAGCCGCCGACCTTGCCCTTCTTAAATCTTTATGGGGTAAATCCAAAATTCTCTGATCGGTAGTGTAGCTATGAATAGTAGTCATAAATCCTTTAACAATCTTAAAATTATCATTTAGAACTTTAGCCACCGGAGCCAGACAGTTTGTTGTACAGGAACCCATGTCGCAAATTACATCTTTTTTAGAATCGAATTTTTCTTCGTTAACTCCCAAGATAAAAGACCTGATTTTCTCCGGATTTTTTGAGGGGGCAGAAATTATCACTTTTTTTGCTCCAGCTGTCACATGTTTTTTAGCTCCCTCATAATGAGTAAAAATACCAGTACATTCTAAAACAATGTCAACTCCCATTTTCTTCCAGGGTAATTTTAAGGGGTCGGTTTCAGCAAAAATCCTGATGCTTTTACCATCTTTTGTACCATCAATTAATAGTTCTTTTTCGGTAAATTTCACCGATTTTTTGTAAATTCCATATACAGAATCATATCTTAACAAATGAGCTAAAATTTTAGGCTCGGTCAAATCATTGATGGCTACCACTTCTAAATTGGGATTTTCTAAGATTCTTCTAAAAGTAGGCCGGCCAATTCTTCCAAAACCATTAATAGCAATTTTTATTGGCATAAAAATTAATTTTCAATTACCAATGACCAATTTTCAATGAATTTTCAATAACTAAATTTTCAAACAGATTTAATTGAAAATTAAAAATTATATCATTGATTGAAAATTGAAAATTGGAAATTAGAAGTTTTTAATCCTTTATATTTAATAATTCACAAATTTTCTTTTTATCAAAACCAACTATAATTTCTTCATTAATTTCCACCACCGGTACTTCCATTGTACCTGATTTTTCAATCATTTCTTCTCGAGCTTTCTCATTTTTAGAAACATCAACATCCTCAAAATTTAGATGATGCTCTTTTAAAAATTCTTTTAAGGTATAACAGTAAGGACAAATTGGAGTTGAAAAAACACGAATTTTTGCTTCTGGCATAAAAAATTTTTATTTTTCTAATCTCAATCAACTACTATAATTTCATTATAAGCCTAACCTTCGGAAAGTTCAAGAATTTTAGAAAAAAGCTTTAAAGCTCCAAATTTGCCCAACTTTCCTTTCTGGCAGGTTCTCTCTGAAAATTTTGCAACTTCATCTTTTCCTGCTCCCCAGACCAAAATCGGTACCGGGTCGGCTGAATGCCCTTTTTCCTGGCAGGGGGTAGAATGGTCAGCAGTAATTATTAAAAGAATATTTTTGAGTCCAAAGAGTGTTTTTATATCTTCATCTATTGTTTCTATAAACTTTTTTTTACCAAGGAAATCCCCATCATGGCCATAGGTATCAGTTGCTTTAATGTGGCAAAAAACAAAATTATATTTCCTTCTTAAAGCATTTTTTACTGCTAAAAACTTTCCTTTTAGATTGGTATTAGCAAGACCAGTCGCTCCTTTTACTTTTATTAAATCCATCCCTAAAGTTTTAGCAATTCCTTTATATAAAGCCCCCCCGGCAATACAAGCAGCTTTTAAGTTATATCTTTTTTTAAAACTTGGCATTTTTTTATATTTTCCTGCTCCTCTTACTAAAAGATAATTTGCGGCGAGAAATCCTTGATTTTTTCTTCTTTTATTGAGAGAATGGCTCTCTAAAATTTGGTAAGCTTTTTCTAAAAATTTGTTCAGAATGTCCGCTGTGAATCTTGCTTGTTTGGAGTTATTTAAGGGGACAATTTTTCTTGGTTTTAATTCTACTTGATCGGAGTCGCCATCTGAAATTTTATCTGATAAGTTTTTACCTCTCAGAATTAATCCTGCCCGGTGACCATAAGATTTTTTAAGTAAAAATTTAATTCCCTCTATTTCTATTTTTGCTAATGCTTTTACCAAACTCCGGGTCTTTTCTATTCTTCCTGCTCTTCTATCAACAATCTTTAGATTTTTGTCCACAGTAGCAAAATTTACTCGCAAAGCAACATCTCCTTTCTGCATTGCCATTCCTATTCCAGCTACTTCATATACTCCTCTGCCAAGAAAATGGCCCTGATAGCCGAATAAACCAATATGCGCGCCCTCCGAAGTCGGTTCTTTTTCCCAGCTAAATTGACAAGGCTCCATCAAACCACAGATTCCATTCTTAGCTAAATAATCTAAATTTGGAGTATAAGCTGCTTCCAAAGGAGTTTTATTTCCCAATTC
>PETY01000040.1:15512-15654 GCA_002780915.1 Candidatus Nealsonbacteria bacterium CG02_land_8_20_14_3_00_34_20
CTGATTTCGAACAAACTTTTGTTTTTAGTAATACCCTGTTATTGCTCTGCCAAAAATTTTTTATCAAAAAAATTTTTGGCAAGGACTTCTAACGGGGTTCACTTTTTATTTTCTCCTCCAACTCCTTAATTTCCTTCTTTAA
>PETY01000040.1:15706-16601 GCA_002780915.1 Candidatus Nealsonbacteria bacterium CG02_land_8_20_14_3_00_34_20
TCTTCTTTCCTTTTTTTAACGTCATCGTAAGCCCCCTGGAGTTCTCTTGTTCTTTTTTTAACTTTTTCTTCTAATCTTTCTTTTTCCTCTGCCTCTCTATGCACTCCTCTAATAGTCAGCCAACCGAAAATAATCACTAAAATAAGAAAGATGCCTCTTACTATAAACTGGATAATGCTTTCAGAAAGAATAGTAAAAACTAAAATGGTAAAGACAATTGTTGCCACTAAAATATCTGTGGCTATAACCTTAATATTTAACCACTGATAACGGGTGATAACATAACCAATAACAAGAAGCCAAATTAAAGGAAAAAGGTAACCAAATGGAAGGACACTAATTTTATAAGCAGGTAGGTACTCAATAGAACCAGAAAAAAGCAATAAAAAAGCAAAAAAGATATATTTACTTTGAATTTTTAAAATAGGATTCTGGCTTTTTCTCCAACAATCAAAAAAGAAATAAATGGTTAAAAGAACAAAAAAAACAAAAAAAACGAGGAATAAGTGATGACCTATTTGAGCTGTTGTATGACAGCCCCATTTATAATAAAAGGTGCCTTTTACAAAATAATCTGTTCTTGAAAGTAAAAGAAAAAAAGGAATAATTATATATCCAAGGAAAAGTAAATTTTTATATTTTTTTTCTTTAATTTTTTGGGTAAATTCAAGACAAAAATGATATAGAAAAACAGGAATAAATATTACGCCTAAATATAAAAATCTATCCCAAAAAACTACCAATCTTTCTGTAGCGCAGTTTCGCAGCATCATAAATGTGCCAAATAGCCATATTGTTATCGAAAAACACAATAATACGAAAATAATATGAAGAAGTGATTTTTTATTTTGCCACCAAACAAAAACTCCCAGACCTATGGCCAGAATTATGCTGG
>PETY01000011.1:0-8816 GCA_002780915.1 Candidatus Nealsonbacteria bacterium CG02_land_8_20_14_3_00_34_20
GAACCTTTTTTTGGCCTACCCTGTCGCCTCAAGGTAATCCCAAGACCGAACTTTCTAACCGTTTCACTTATCCAATTATTATTGCCGTAAGGACGACTTTTTGAGATCGATTCTCTAATTAATTCCAACTCTTTCTCAGTTAAATGATTATTAACTTGTATTAGATAATCGTGGGGAATTTCAACCGGCCAAGGCGATAAGAGCTCTTTTTGTTTGCCATCCCCATATTCTCTTCTCCAAAGACTGGACCATCTCCAATCTTCCGCTCTTTGTACTAGTTTAGCACGCAAGGCGTTACTTTCAATATATTGACAGAGCTGCAAGAAATAATTATCTTTTTGGACTAGAAACGACTTGTATCTTCCTTGGTATAAATGACCAGAGCCTATTGAATGGTGGTAGGCATGCCAACGTTGAGTATGAGTGAGCGTTAACCACTGTACAAACTTTGTCATACCGCCATCGCTTTTAGAACATAAACAAAAATGCCAATGATTAGGCATTATTTGATAGGAAAATATTTGTATTGAGCAACGATTTTTTGCCTCTTCCAGTATCTTCTCGAAGGTTTGATAATCATTTTCTTTCTCAAAAAGAGCCATACGACCATTGGCACGATTTAAAACGTGATATATTTCATTACCTACATCTATACGTAATGCTCTACCCATACAACTAGTATATCACAAGAAACGGTTCCTGACACCGTTTTCACTCGAACCAGGATTAATGGAGCCAGGGTCCATTGGCCTACTTTACCCCGCCAAATTTATGCTTCTTTATCTCCAAAGCTGCCGGGCTTGGATTCGAACCAAGATACATGGATCCAGAGTCCATGGTCCTACCGTTAGACGACCCGGCAAAGAATTAGGCTTTTAAATATTTTCTGATGGCAAAAATACTGGAAATTAATCCTAAGCCAATGCCTATTGTAAGCTGGAGTGAAATTATAGCTAAAAGATTAGTTTGGAAAAATTCAAAAAGATTGAATCCCAGAAACAAATCTTGGAGCTGGCCTCGGACAAAAAAGAGTGTTCCATAAAATAAAATGAAAGAGAGTAAGGCAGCAAAGAATCCACATAGAACCCCTTGCACTAAAAATGGCCCTTGAATAAAACTATCTTTTGCTCCAACTAATCTCATAATTCCGATTTCTTCTTTTTGAGAAAAGATAGTTAATCTTAAAGTGTTGAAAGTAACTAAAACAGCCATTAAACCTAAGGAAATAATTAAACCAATCCCTAAAGTATTAACATTAGAAGTGAAAGCAGAAAGACGCTCAATAATTACCGCCCTTTTAGAATCATTAACCTCGTAAATAATATCTTGAAACTCTGGCTGTTTTAAAAAAATAGAAATTACCCCGTACTGGGAAGCGCTATGAGCCTGAATATGAATTGAAGCTAAAAATGGGTTTATTTCAATTGCCTCCAAAGCTTTTAAATAGGGGTCATTTTCATGGGTTTCAACAAAACTCTTATAGGCAGTCTCGGGAGAGATGTATTCTACTTTTTTAACTTCGGGAAATTGGGTTAATTTTTGCTCCAGTTTAAAAATCTCGCTTCTTGAGGTATTTTCTTTGAAGAAAACCGAGAGGTCAACTTTTTCTTGGAGTTCTGCGGTTAAAAAAGAAACCGCGCCCTTAAACATAAAAAGAGAGCTTCCTAAAATTACGGCAATAAAAATAACAAACAAGGTGGCAAGAGTTAAACTTCCCTGCCGACGAAAATTATTCAATCCTGATTGAAAAATTTTCTTAATAGTTTTAAGTTTCATAATATAAACCTGCCCCTTGGTTCATCTTTGATAATCTTGCCGTCTTGTAAAGTTATCACCCTTTTTTGAAGGGAATTTATAATTTCTTTACTATGGGTAGCTAAAATTATTGTTGCGCCAAGTTGGTTAATTTTCAATAACATTTTAAGAATGTCTCTGGAATGATAAGGGTCTAAGTTTCCAGTAGGCTCATCGGCTAAAATAACCTTAGGACGATGAATTAAAGCCCTAGCTATAGCTGTCCTCTGCTTTTCTCCACCGGAAAGTTCACCGGGAAAATAGTCAGCTTGATTTTCCAGTCCCACTAATTCTAAAACCTCCCCCACTTCTTTTTCAATTAAATCATCTTTAAATTCAGTAACCTCCAGGGAATAAGCAATATTCTCAAAAACAGTTTTGTAAGATAAAAGTTTGTAATCCTGAAAAATAAAACCAATTTTCTGGCGGAGTTTATGAATGTCTTTATCTTTGAACTGAGAAATATTTTGGTTATCAAAAAAAATTTTTCCCTTGGTGGGTTTCTCCTGAGCCGATATAATCTTCAGGATAGTAGTTTTGCCAGCCCCTGATCTCCCGGAAATAGTCAAAAATTCTCCATCTTTTACCTCAAAGGAAACATCACTTAGAGCAATTTTAGTAGTTTTGGTCAAATTGGGAGGGTAGATTTTAGTAGTGTTTTGAACTTTAATCATTTTTAATTCAAGACTTAATTTCTGCTTCAATAAATTTATTTAAATATCCATCTAAAACTGCCTGGACATTTGAAGTTTCTATATCGGTACGTAAATCTTTAACTAATTTATAGGGATGCAGAACATAAGACCTAATTTGGTTTCCCCAACTGACAGAAGTTTTCTCCCCTTTCAATTTTGACAGCTCTTTCTGTCCTCTTTCTATTTTTAACTGATAAAGTTTAGACCGGAGTAAATTCATTGCTTTTTCTCTATTTCGAGCTTGTAATCTCTCTGATTGACAGGTAACAATGATGTCTGAGGGTAAATGAGTAATTCTTACTGCTGTTTCTCTTTTGTTGACATATTGACCACCGGGACCAGAAGCCTTATAAAATTCAATCTTTAGTTCCTCTGGTTTAATTTCTACTTCTTTATCCTGAGTAATCTCTGGCAATACTTCCACTAAAGCAAAAGAGGTATGACGCAGTTTTTGAGCTGAAAAAGGAGAAATTCTAACCAAGCGATGAACACCATTTTCTTTCTTCAAAAAACCATAAGCAAAGAGGCCCTTAATTTCCAAAGTAACTGATTTTATCCCAATTCTTCCCTCTGGCCCAATTCCCTGACCAAAAGACTGAGCCAATATTCCTGTTTTAAAACCTTTTGCCAGAGAGTATCTCTCATACATTCTCAAAAGCATCGCTGCCCAATCCTGAGCATCCTGACCCCCGGCCCCGGCATAGATTGATAAGATGGCATTATTTCTGTCGTATTTTCCGGAAAGAAAAATTTTCCATTCCTCTTTCTTTAGTTTTTCTTCGAATTCTCCAACTTTTTTCTCATCTTTTAATCCTGCCAGTTCTTCCTCCAATTTATCGAAACTATTGATTTCTTCTCTTAGCTGGGAGAGTTCCTGAGCAATTTTTATTGCTTTTTCTCTACCTCTCCAAAAATCAGATTTTTGAGTCTCTTTTTCCAATCGGCTGACTTTTTCCCTCTTTTTAGCTAAGTCAAAGACAGTCCTCGAGCTGAAGGAGTCTTTTTTCTAATTCTTCAATTTTCTCAGAAGTATCTTTCATATTTTTTTAGCATAGCATAAAATTCCCCAAAATAAAACCCCATCCCAAAATTTGGCGCGGGGAGAAAAGAGCCGGAGGCAAGATTCGAACTCACGACCTACCCCGCCCTTTTAAGTAAGCCGGGAGAGAGACTTGAACTCTCGACCTTGGTTTTACGAAAACCCTGCTCTACCACTGAGCTATCCCGGCAAAAAGGGCGGGGTACTCTACCACTGAGTTACTCCGGCATAACTAATTTATAGTATAATTGTAGCAAATTTATTCTAAAAAATAAATTACCTTTAAAATCGTTGACAATCAATAGAAAATGACATAATTTAACAGGAGGAAGGGGCGGCACCGGAAAAAGCACAGTTGAAATTTTAATGGCTAATAGGATTAGTTTAAAGTTAAAATTCAAAATATGGACTCGCTTTTTAAGATAAAAAATGAAGTTTTAAATTGCAAAAAGTGTTCTCTTTATAAGGAAAGGGTTAAAAATGGATTCTATCCGGTTATTGGGGAAGGGAATCATAAAGCTAAAATAATATTTGTGGGTGAAGCCCCGGGATTCAACGAGGCAAGGACCAGTCATCCTTTTTGTGGGGCAGCAGGAAAAATTTTAGGCCAGCTTTTGAAATCTGTTGCTATTGAAAGAAAAGAGGTCTATATTACTAATATTTTAAAAGACCGCCCAGCAAATAATCGGGTTCCTAAACCAGAAGAAATCAAAGCCTGCGGTCCTTACCTGGATAGGCAGATTAAAATTATAAAGCCGAAGATAGTTTGTACTTTGGGAAATTATTCTACTAAATATATCTTTAAAAAATATGGATTGGAAGACGAAATTCAAGGAATAAGCAAAATCCATGGAAAAATTTTTTCGGCCTTTGGCAAAGACGGACAGTTTAACGGGGTAAAAATTATTCCTCTTTATCACCCGGCAGTGGTAGTTTATAACCAAAATATGAAACAGGCCTTAGAAAAAGATTTTAAAATTTTAGAAAAATTCAAATGAAATAAGAAATATTTTAAGCGAGTGAAGGGAGTCGAACCCTCGTCTCAACCTTGGGAAGGTTGCATAATGCCGTTATACTACACTCGCATAACTACTCTCGCCAAAATGCTTGAAATTTCTCCTTTAGCCAATTTATCGGAGCTTTTAAAAAAAAGGGGTTCTTTTCTGATTCGGAGGGAACCATTCTTGGTTCCTCTTTTTTAATTACCACCACTTTCTCCCCTGGTTTTTTTAAATTAAGGTCTTCTCTGGCTACTTTTTCCAAAAAAGCTTGGCTTAAAGTTTGGTTTAAAAGTAAATTCAGTTTTTCTTTTTCCTCTAAAAAAGACTGGGAGGTCTGTTTCAGCGTTGTTAGTTTTTCTGAAAGTTCTGTCCTTTGCCAGTTAATTCTTAAATTAGACATTACCAGATATATTATTAAAGAAAAAATTAAAATTCCAAAAATTAAATTTCTTTTTTCTGATTTTCGGGAACCCCTTTTCTTTTTTCTTTTTTTTGCTATCATAAATGCGAAGTAATTGCCCACTGTTCACACACAGCAGTGAACGAAGTGAACGGTTACTTTTAATTATAATCTGAATACAACAAATTAAATATGTTAGGAAAAAAATCTCAAAAGTTTATTAGAATATTCTGGATTATTCTGGTAGCATTGGTTGCTATCTCGCTAATACTCTCCTTGGCAGCTCCCTCTATTTTTTAATTTAACTTTAACAATTTTTAGCGTCATCTTCAATCAGAAGTAAACATCTTGAAGAAAACCCCTGAGGGAATTTTAAGCTGTCCCCTTTCTTTTAATTTTTCTTTTCCTTTTTTCTGCTTCTCTAATAATTTTCTTTTTCTGGTATAATCTCCTCCATAAAGAGGCGCTATAACGTCTCTTCTTCTTGCTTTTTTAGTTTCTCGGGCGATAATTTTCCCTGAAATCTTGGCTTGAATTGAAACAGCAAAAAGCTGAGAGGGCAAGAGCTCTTTTAGTTTTTTAACCATTTTTCTTGCCTCTAAAAATACTTGAGTTTTAGGAACAATTCTTGAAAGTAGTTCTTCGGTTTTACCAGCGATTAAAATTTCCAGTTTTACTAAATCCCCTTCTTCAAAACCAATCTCTCTATAAGTTAAAGAAGCAAAACCCTGGCTGACATTTAAAAGCTTCTGGTAGAAATTCCCTATCAAACTTCTTAATGGCAGCTGATAAACCAAAAAGAATCTATCCTTTGAAAAGCCGGATGAATCAAGGTACTTCCCCCCAAAACTCTTTAAAAGTTCAAAAACTTTTGACAAGAAAAAGAGGGGAGTAATAACTTTAAGTTCTACCCAGGGTTCAAAAACTTTTTGCGGATTCTCCGGCCAATCGGCTGCGTTAAAAACCGAAGTCTCCTTTCCCTGCTGGTTTAAAACCTTATAACAAACTTGGGGAGCTCCAACTATTAAATTCAGATTAAATTCTCTTTTTAATCTTTCTATGGTAATTTCAGCATGCAAAGAACCCAAAAACCCACAAAGAAAACCTCGCCCTAAAAGTTGGTATTTTTGAGGTTGGAAAAATAAAGAGGAATCATTGAGTTTCAGTCTTAAAAAAGCATTTTTGAGAAGTTCAAAATCAGTCTGGTTCTCTGGATATAAAGAAACAAAAACTTTAGGCTCAGGTTCGCGATAGCCAGCCAAGGGTTCTATTCTGTAATCTAAAATTTTGGTTATAGTATCACCTATACGGATTTTCTCTGGCTCTTTAATCCCGGTAGTAATAAAACCTATCTGGCCTGATTTCAGTTCTTCTATCGGAGTCAAATCTGGCTTAAAAATTCCCACTTCTTTTACTATGCCACGGTCTTGGGAGGCAAGAAAACTAATTTCTTCTCCTTTTCTAATTTTACCATCTACCACTCTCACGTAAGCTACTACTCCCAAGAATGAATCATATTTTGAATCAAAAATCAAAGCTCGAAATGGTTTTTCCAATCTTATCTCGGGCCCCGGAATTTTTAAAATTAACGAATCTAAAAGTTTTTTTACATTTTCTCCGGTCTTTGCTGAAATAGAAAAAATTTCATCTTCTTTGATATTTAGCAAATTAGCTAACTCTTTTTTCGTTTCCTCTGTTTTGGCTTGAGGCAAATCAATTTTATTGATTACTGGAATAAGAACTAATTTTTCTTTTTGGGCTAACTCTAAATTAGCCAGGGTTTGAGCTTGAATACCTTTGACAGCATCTACCAATAAAATTGCTCCCTCAACTGCTGCCAAAGACCGAGAAACCTCATAAGAAAAATCAACATGTCCTGGAGTATCAATCAAGTTCAAAATAAATTTTGAACTTGACTTTTGACTTTGCAATGGTCGATAAATCATAGTTACTGGTTTCATTTTAATAGTAATCCCCTTTTCTCTTTCTAAATCCATGGAATCTAAATACTGAGGATGCATTTTTTCTTTGCTAATAGTATCGGTTAATTCCAAAAATCTATCAGCTAAAGTTGACTTTCCATGGTCGATATGGCTGATGATTACAAAATTCCTAATTTGATTTTCTTCCATAATTTTTAAATTGTTTGGCAATAAAAGACTTTAAAGCTTTAATTTCTGGGGATTTTAAAAAAAGAGTAATTAAAAAATAAATAAAAATTGCTAAAAGAAAAACTATAAGAAATTCCAAAAAAATCCCTCCCGGAGTTTGGGTATCAAGAAAAAAAATAGTTTTCTTCAAAGCAAGATGAACTCCAAGCCCCATAAATAATGTCCCGGCAATAATTTTCGAGAAAGAACTGCCAATCTCTTTTATGCCAAAATCACCAACTTTTTTACAAAAGAAAATTAGAAGAAGCAAAAACTCAAACAATAAACCTATACTAAAAGCCAAAGAAAGCCCCAAGACCGGAAAACTCTCAATGCCTTCAAGAGAAAAAGTGTTTCTTAAAAACTCAGAAAAAGGATTCTCAAAATTTAAAAGATGAATGAAAGAAAAACACAAAATGATATTCAGGACTAAAAAGGCCAGGGCAATTAAGGTCGGAGTTTTGGTATCTTGAAGGCTAAAAAATCCACGGAGTATTAAGGGCGCTAAACACTGAGCAAAAATACTGAAAGAATAAATTCCGAGACAGGCAGCAGTCAATTTTACATCTTCCAAGCTAAACCGACCAGTTTCTAAAATTATCTTTACTATTTGAGTTTTTAAAAGAAAAACCAGCAAACTTACCGGAATTGCCAAATAAAGAATTTGCCTGAATATGGAAGAAAAGTTTTTAAAAAATTCCTCTTTTTTACCTAAAGTCCAATTCTTAGAGAGTAAGGGAAAAGCGGCTGTAGCAAAAGAAACTCCGAGCACCCCTACGGGAAAATAACGTAAGTTATTAGAAAGATTAAAAATAGCTACCGCCCCTGCTCCTATGGTTGAAGCCAAAATAGTAATAACGATGAAATTAATTTGAGAGGCAGTTGCAGCGATAGTTCGGGGGATAACTAGTTTAAAAAGACGCCAAATTGCTGGATTTCTTAAATTAAAAAGGGGTCTATATTTTAAACCACAACCTTTAGCTGAAGGAATCTGAACTATTAAATGGAAAGCAGCTCCCAGAACCACTCCCCATCCTACCCCAAAGACACCAAATCTGGGAGCTAAAACCAATATTCCAAAAATAATTCCCAGATTATATAAAATTGGAGCTAAAGAATAAACTAAAAATCTATTAAAATAATGCAAAATTGCCGAGAACAAAGAGGACAATCCTAAAAATAAAGGACTTAAAAACATCAACCGGGTCAGAGCAACTGCAGCAGCTTTGGATTCGAGACTAAAACCAGGCACAATTAATTCTATTAACTGAGGAGTAAAAATGAAAAGTATTAAAATTATTAAGAAGAAAAAGAATAAAAAAGAATTCAAAACATAATTTGCCATCTCCCATCCTTCCTGTTTATTTTTGGTATAATATTCAGAGAACAGAGGCAGGAAAGCGACTATTATGCTTCCGGCGAAAAGAATATTATAAACCAGGTCCGGAATCCTAAAAGCAGCGAAATAAATATCAAGTTGGGCGCCTGCTCCAAATGCGCCGGCCAACAGCCTGTCCCGGATTAAACCCAAAAGATGACTAATTAAAACAGCGAAGGCTAAAATTCCAGCAGCTGACCCAACTGTTTTGCTTTGAAAATTAAAAAAGCGATTAAAATTCATAGAGTAATCATTTCTATTTTACCTGAAATTAAGCAGTTTGACAAAATAATCTAAATTTTCTAAAATAAAATGTCCTAGGAAGTCAGATAATCGCCCCGCCATTACATGTAATGGCG
>PETY01000011.1:8830-23815 GCA_002780915.1 Candidatus Nealsonbacteria bacterium CG02_land_8_20_14_3_00_34_20
TGTGCTCGGTAAAAGGGTAGCAGGTAACACCTACCAGCTGTAAAGCTAGAGATGCGAACAGAGACGTCCCGAGACGAAAGTCAAGGGACGCCCACCGGAGCTTTAGCGAAGGTGGACGAGTCCAGATAGTAATATCTGGGGTGAAACGGCTAAATTCTTACCCGGAAGCAAGGTCAAGCCAAGAGTTTGAGTTTTATCTTGAACCTCTTGGAAAAAGTAGACCGCAAGATCCCGAGAGCAATCAAGGGACCAGACAGATGATTATCTAAAACAGAATTCGGCTTACAGGCTTCCTAGGATATTAAAAACCCACCCTGCTTTGGCGAGGTGGGTTTTTAATTAATCTCTAATTATGTTAAGAACCATTCGTCGCTTCGCTCGCAGAACTCCCGCACCAGAGCAAAGCACGGTGCGGGACTAATCCCGTAGTGAAATTTTACTATTTTATAACATTTCGCTTTTGGCGAAATGGTTGTAAAATTTCTACTACGGGGCTTGTTTTCTCGTCTCGCTCGAAAATAACATCATAAAGCTCCTAAATTTTTTAAAGCCTCTTGGCAACTCTTTAAAATATTCTTGGTAACTTCTAAATTCAATTTATAATCAGGGTCGTAAACAATACTATTACGGAGTTCTGGCAGCTTCTTAATTTCTTCTAAATTCACGACAGCATCTTTCTGAATATAATTTAGTTGTTCGGCTAAGTTTTTTCCTGAATATCCCATTTTCTGGAAAATCTCAAAAAATAGAGAGTCAGTCTCAACGAGGGCTAATTTATACTCCGGCTCAAGGTTCTTCTCAAGGAGCCTACAAATTTCTTTCCATTTCTCGGAAATTCCTTTTTCTTTTTTAAAACCTTTGAAAGTAAAAAAATCTAGGAATTTTGTTTTTTTCTCCGCAAGCAACAACTCTTGCTTGGCCACAAAAAAGATAATGGCTATCAGAAAAATTAAAGCAATAACTATAAAAACAATCTTAAAGGGTAATAAAAAGTTCTGAAATTCTGAAGAAAAAAGATATGAAATGATTTCATCTAAGTTCATGATTTCTCAAAAGCTAAAGCTGCCTCAAAAATTTTATCTTCCTCAAAGGCATTAGCAATTAATTGTATCCCAATAGGTAAATTGTTAGATTCAGCGCAAGGTATAGAAATAGCGGGAATACCAGCTAAATTAATAGAAACAGTGTAGATGTCAGTAAGATACATAGAAAGCGGGTCATCAATCTTTTCTCCTAATTTAAACGGCAAAGATGGAGAAGTCGGGGCCAGAATAATATCCACTTTATCGAATGCCTTTTTAAAATCTCTTTGGATTAAGGTTCTTACTTTTTGAGCTTTCTTATAATAAGCCTCGTAATATCCAGCAGATAGAGCGTAAGTTCCCAGCATAATTCTTCTTTTTACCTCAGGCCCAAATCCTTCTCCTCGTACCTTTAAATAATAATCAATTAAGTCGCCAGTTACCTGTTGCCTGTCGTTAGTTGTCTTGCCATATTTTATTCCGTCATACCGAGCTAAATTTGCGCTAGCTTCAGAAGGAGCAATTATATAATAGCAAGGTAAGGCATATTCTGCATGAGGTAAACTGATTTCCAAGATTTTCGTTCCCATCTTCTTGTATATTTCTATCGCTCTTTTTACTGCCTTTTCAACCTCTGAGTCCATTCCTTTAGTAAAATACTCTTTAGGAACCCCTATACGCAAATTTTCAATTTTCAATTTATAATTTTCAATTTTTGGCATTTCTACGCTGGTTGAGTCCATCTCATCTTGTCCTTTAATTGCATCAAAAACAATCCTGGCATCTTCTACGGTCTTAGTTATCGGCCCTATTTGGTCTAAAGAAGAAGCGAAAGCAATTAACCCGTATCTTGATACTGCTCCATAAGTAGGTTTTAGCCCTACCACCCCGCAAAAAGAACAAGGTTGCCTTATAGACCCGCCAGTGTCAGAACCTAAACCAAAAACAGAAAAATTTGCAGCTACGGCAGCAGCTGAGCCCCCAGAGGAACCTCCAGGAACGCGAGTTAAATCATAAGGATTGCGGGTTGGCCCAAAAGCTGAATTCTCGCAAGATGAACCCATGGCAAACTCATCCAGGTTTGTCTTGCCCAAAAAGACTACTCCTTGTTCTTTCAGTTTTTTGATGCAAGTAGCATCATAGGAAGCAATATAATTTTCCAAAATTTTGGAAGCAGAGGTACATTTAATTCCTTCAATCAAAATATTATCTTTAACTACACAAGGAATACCAGCCAAAATTGGTATGTCTTTTTTTTGAGCGATTAAATTATCTATTCTCTTTGCCTGGGAGATAGCCAAGTCTTCAGTTACTGTCAAAAAAGCATGAATTTTTTTATCTTCTTGTTTGAGTTTATCCAAAAAAGCTTCAGTAAATTCTAAAGCTGAAAAATCCTTTTTTACTAAACCTTGATGAGCCTGCTTAATGGTAAATTGGGTTAATTCCATAAATTAAAAAACTGATTTTACTTTTAAATAACCATTTTTAGTTTCCGGCGCCAAATCTAATAACTTTTTTGAGAGCTTATCTTTGGAATAAGATATAAGGTAATCTTCTCTTTCTATATTCTCAAGCGCCATTGAGTGGGAAGTCGGTTCAACCCCGGATACATCTACCACTTTCAGGTTCTCAACGTAATCTAAAATCGAGGAGAACTCTCCTTGAAATTTCTCAGTCTCATTTTCAGAAAATTTAAGTCGAGCTAATTTAGCAATATGGATTACTGTTTCTTTTGAAACCATATTTGTTAGTTGTAAAGTTATTTAGTCACCTCGGGGGTTCTAAATCTTCTGTTTCAACCAGGACATCGTGGAATTCATCTAAATTCTCTAAAACTACTCCTGCGCCTCTAACTACCGCTGTCATTGGGTCTTCAATAATGGATACAGGTATTTTCGTTTCTTTAGCAATTAACTTATCTAATCCTCTAAGAAGCGCTCCTCCCCCGGCTAAATGAATTCCTCTTTTCATTATATCAGAAAGAAGCTCAGGCGGTGTAATTTCTATTATGTTTTTTATCTCGGTTATAATTTGTTTTACCGACCGCTCCAGCGCTTTTTTAATATCACCCTGAGTTACTACAATTTCTTCTGGAAGACCGGTAATTAAATTTCTTCCCCGTATGGAAATTTCCTTTTTCTGCAACTTATTATTTTTACCACTCTCCAGATAAGCTGCTCCTATGTTTATTTTAATATTCTCGGCAGTTCTCACTCCTATTAAAAGTTTATATTCTTCTTGGGCAAAATTAATTATATCCTCATTTAACTTGTCTCCGGCTATTCTTAAACTCTTGGAAACCACAATCCCTCCCAGAGAAATAACTGCTACTTCAGCAGTTCCACCGCCAATATCAACAATAAAATTACCTGCTGCTTCTTGCACGGGAAGTCTGGCTCCAATAGCAGTTGCCATCGGCTCATCGATTAAAAAAACTTCTCTGGCTCCAGCTGATTTGACAGCGTCTTTGACTGACTTTTTTTCAACTTCAGTTACTCCACAAGGAATACCGATAACTACTCTGGTCCAGGGATACGAAATAAATCTTTTTTGACTTGACCTCTCTATTAAGTATCTGAGCATTTTTTCAGTAACTTCAAAATCTGAAATAACTCCGGCAATCAAGGGCCTGGTAGCTATAATGTAGCTCGGGGTCCTACCCACCATCTTTTCAGCTTCTCTGCCAATGGCCAAAACTTGGCCTGTCTTTTTATTAATAGCCACTACCGAGGGTTCAGCAAGAACTATCCCCCTACCTCGAACATAAACCAGGCAATTGGCTGTGCCTAAGTCAATAGCTAAGTCTTGAGAAATTTTACTCTTTAACGTATTAAACATATTTTGATATTTAAACAAATTTCTCATTAATATGCCTGAGCAAAAATCCATTTATTTTTTGCTGGCTTCCCGCAATAAACGCATTCCCCTTTTTCGGTTTTAGCATCCGGAAGTAAAGCCCGGGTGGTTGCTTTTGTTTCTTCTTTTATTTTTACCTCACATCGTGAATTCTGGCACCAATAAGCTGCTAAAAAGCCTTTTTTTTCTTTCATAGCGCTTTTAAATTCTCTATAATCAAAAACCTCTTTTGTGTTTTCCTTAAGAAACCGAGAACTTTTTTCGAATAAATTTTTTTGAATTGAATCTAAAATTTTTTTAATCGCATCTTGGAGAGAATTAAAAGAAACAAAACTCTTCTCTCTGTTGTCTCTTCTTACCAAAGTTACCTTTTTTTCTTTCATCTCTTTCTGTCCAATTTCTATTCTTAAGGGAACCCCCTTCAATTCCCACTCATTGAATTTCCAGCCAACCGAATATTCCCGCCTTGCGTCTATTCCAACCTTGAAATCTTTTAAAATGCCTTTAATTTTCTCTGCTGATTTTTCTAAATCTTTGTCTGCTGGTTTCCCCTGTAAAATAGGGATGATAATAATTTGCAGCGGCGCTAATTTTGGAGGAATAATAAGGCCCGAATCATCGCCGTGAACCATAATTAAAGCTCCTATGCTTCTTGTTGTGAATCCCCAAGAGGTTTGCCAGGGTATTTTTTCTTTACCATCTTGAGCTGTAAATTTAATATTAAAAACCTTGGCGAAATTTTGGCCTAAATCATGAGAAGTACATCCCTGTAGGGCTTTATTATCTGGCATTAACATTTCATAAGTATAAGTGTCCTTTGCTCCAGGAAACTTTTCTGCTTCTGATTTTTTCCCGGAAATTCCATCAATTGCCAAAAAATTTTTAAAAAAATCAACATACATATCTAATGCCCTTTTAACTTCCTTTAATGATTCTTTGTGAGTCGAATGGACAGTGTGCCCTTCCTGCCATAAAAACTCGGTTGTTCTTAAGAACAAGCGGCTTCTTTTCTCCCAGCGAACAACATTACACCATTGATTCATTAAAATAGGCAAATCTCTCCAGGACTTAATCCATTTAGCATACATTGGATAAATAATAGATTCAGAAGTCGGTCTAACTACAAGCTTTTCTTCAAGCTTTTTGCCGCCTCCAATGGTTACTATTGCCAATTCAGGAGAAAATCCTTTAACGTGCTCCTTTTCCTTCTTTAAGAATTTTTCTGGTATAAAAATAGGAAAATAAGCGTTTTTAACTCCGGCTGCTTTAATCTTAGCGTCCAAAACATTTTGAATATTTTCCCAAATAGCATAGCCATAAGGTTTAAAAACCATACAGCCCTTAACTGGGGCATAATCAGCTAATCCAGCTTTAATTATTACATCTTGATACCATCCGGAAAAATCTTTCGATTTTTTAATAAGCTGTTTTTTTGGAAAAGTTTTCTCCATAATAATCTTTGCTTTAGCTAAAAAATTATATCTTTAAATTGAAAAAAATCTTTAAAAACGAGAAAGACGGCGAGCAAAATTATAAATACCATACCTGCCTGTTCAATTTGAAGTTGTAATTTTTGAGAGAATCTTTTTTTATCTATTGCCTGCAGAAAGATAAAAATGCCTTTTGCCCCATCTAGGGCAGGAATCGGCAAAATATTAGTTATAGCTAAAGCTAAAGAAATAACAGCCAGAAGATTTATCATCTGGTAAATCCCTTCAGCCGCTATTATTTTAGTTACTGCAAAAATTCCTACCGGTCCCACAAAAGCAGAAGCCAAAGGGGCAGCAGTTCTTTCCTGAATTGAAAATTCAATAATTCTGCCTAAAGAAACGAATGAATAATGAATAAAATTGAAAGAGTGTAAAAATCCAGCTCCTGATTTTTCTCCCAAACTTTTATAACTTAAAAGAGCCACATCTCCCATAGCAATTCCTAAGGGATCTTCTCCTTGAGGTGTATCAACTCGAGGGACGACTTTCACTGTCTTCTCTTCTCTGGTTAGCATATTTTTGACATTCAAGGCAACTTCTTTGCCAAGATTATTGTCTATAAATTCTGCAAAACTCTTAGAACCAGATAACTTAACCCAATTAGCCGCAACGATAATATCATTTGGATTTAAGCCGCAAATTTGAGCGGGAGAATCCGGAATAACCTCGGCAATCACTGGGAAATTTTCTTGCTCCCCCAGGGGAAATTTATAATCTGAAAAAATCAAGGGTTGATAAAAGTTAAAACCGTAAGAAGCCAAAAGAAAATAAAAAATTATTGCTGCCAAAATAATATTCATCAAAACCCCTCCCAGAATTATCAAAAGCTTGACTCCTATTTTTTGGCTATCAAAACTTCTGGGGTCAGAAAGTGTTTTTTCATCAGTGGTATCCATTCCATAAATTTTATTAAACCCCCCAAAAAGAACAGCCCCAATGCTATACTGCGTCTCTCCTTTTTTCTTTTTCCAAATAACGGGAGGAAAACCAATGCTAAATTCTTCTACTTTTACTCCCGAAAGTTTGGCAACGGCAAAATGGCCAAATTCATGGACAAATATAATAATACTAATTATGAAAATAAAAACGATAAGAGCTAAAAACATAAAATTTCTAATTTCTAATTGGTCTAATTTCTAATTAATGTCTAAAGTTATTAGTTGTTAGTTGTTAGTTGTAAGTTGTTAGTTGTTCACTATGACTCTATTTCTCTTTTTTTGTTTTCTATTAATTTATCAATTTTTTCATTAAAATTATCAATTAAATCTTGAAGTTCGTCTTTGGCTTTAAATTTATCATCTTCCCGAATATTGCTACTTCTGGTTTCTTTCTGAATTTTAGACCAAGCTTCGTCTCTGAAGCGCCGAATAGTCTTTTTAGCATCATTTTCTGTTTGAGATAACACCTTTAATAAATCTCCGCGAAATTCCTCAGATAAAGGGGGAAGATTAATTTTTATTCCATCTTTATCCGCAGCGAAAGATAAATCCGGATGTTCTCGCCCAATGGCTTTCTCTATTGATTCCAAATAAGACTTATCCCAGGACTGAATTAAAAGTTGCTGGGGATTTAAAACTGATATGGCTGCCAACTGATTCAAGGGAAGTTTTTGCCCAAAGCACTCGACCTGAATATTTTCTACTAAAGCCGGGGAAGCTCTTCCTGCTCTGATTGACGATAATCTTTTTTGGACAAAATCGATTACTTTTTCTAATTCTGGTTTAATTAAATCAATAATTTGTTCATACATAATTATAACTTTAACATTAAATTTTCTAAAGCCAATCTCTGATTGATATTGGTAGTTTTAATTAAAAAATTAGTAGTTTCCAGGGTTTTAAGAATATCTTTTAATTTTTCTGAAGGTAGGTTGGTAAGAATATTTTTTTGAGGTCCTTTAATTTTAGAAAGTAAAATTTTTCTAAAATATCTTTCCCATGTTTCTAAAATTTCACTGCTCGGCCCAGAAGAATTTACCATCTTTTTTACATAATCAAATCTTTGGCCAATATCGGATCTACACAGGTTCAAAAGTTGCCTTATGGTTTCCTTTTGTTGGGTTAACTTTTGAGGGTTTTTTAAAAACTCTACAACTTTGCCCGGTTTGCCAAAAGAAAATAAAGACATTTCTTTAGCTAATGCAGTTGAAATATCTTGAGAGGAAAGATATTTTTCTATCTCTTTTTGAGAGGGCAAAGAAAATTTTAAAATTTGAACTCGGGAGAGCACTGTTTTAAAGAGCATTTGAGGATAGGGGGTAATTAAAATTAACAAGGTTCTCCCTTTTGGTTCTTCAAGGGTTTTTAAAAGACAATTCTGGGCGCTTTTTTGCATTAAGTGAGCATCGTCTATTAGTCCTATTTTTACCGGAGCAGTATATGGCTTCAGGGATAGATTTCTTTGGAGATTTCTTATTTGAGAAATTTTAATAACTTTCTCCTGGGGTTGTAGCAAAGTTAAATCTGGATGAGAAAGCCTTTGGACGTCTCGGCAACTCCGACAATTATTGCAAGGTTTTTCTTCAAAATTTTGTTTTTCACAAAAAATTAATTTAGCTAACTCCATAGCCAAAGTCATCTTGCCAATATTCTGAGGACCTGAAAATAAAAGAGCATGAGAAATTTTTTCTCTCCTTACTATTTTTCTTAAAAGATTCCACTGTTTTTGATGGCCAATTAACATTAACTTACCTGCCCGCCTTGCTTCGCAAGGCGAAGCGGGCGGGCAACTTACAACTCTACTTTTTTGTCATTGTACTCTTTTTATACACTTCTAAATTATTCAGGACTACACCTGCGCCTTTAGCCACACAATGTAGCGGTTCTTCGGCTACAAAACAGGGAACACCAACAGATTGAGATATCAAGGGAGCGATATTCCGAAGCATCGCTCCTCCGCCTGATATTATCATACCTTTATCTATAATATCTGCTGCCAGCTCTGCCGGAGTATTTCTCAAAACATCTTTGACGCATTGGATAATTTCTTTTAAAATTTCAGAGATAGCCAAACAAATTTCATTAGAAGAAATCTTTATTGTTTTAGGTAATCCTAAAAATAAGTCCCTTCCTCGGACATCTAAAAACTTTGGTTCCTCGTCAGCTAAAGCAGTCCCAATTTTAATTTTTATTTCTTCTGCTGTTTGCTCTCCTATGGCTAAATTATATTTATCTCTGATGTATTCTGAAATTGCCAGGTCTAACTCGTCCCCGGCTATTCTTATAGAGCGGACAGTGACAATACCACCCAAAGATATTACAGCTGTCTCAGATGTCCCTCCGCCAATATCCATAATTAAATGACCAGAGCAAGAGTTAATTGGTATTCCAGCTCCGATCGCTGCCAAGATTGGTTCTTTAGCCACAAAAACTTCTTTAGCTCCGGCTAAAATTCCAGCTTCAATAACTGCGCGCTTTTCAGTGGAAGTAATACCGGCCGGAACTCCAATGAGTAATTCTGGTTTAAAAAACCGAGAAAAACCTGAGCATACTTTATTAATAAAATATCTCAACATTGCCTGAGTAATCCTGTGGTCAGCGATTACTCCGTCTTTTAATGGTCGAAATACTTGAATAGTATCGGGAGTTCTGCCAACCATATCTTTAGCGTCTTGTCCCACGGCTAAAATTCTGTTTTCAGCCATAGAAACAGCTATTACCGATGGTTCTTCTAAAACTATTCCCTTTTTGGGAAGGAAAACTAAAGAATTTTTTGTACCTAAGTCAATGCCAATCTTCATATTTCAGCTTCTTAGCTTGTAGCTAATTCCTAAAAAGCTATAAGTTTACTCTTTTAATATCCGCTCCTAATTTTTGAAGTTTTTCTTCTATTTTCTCATATCCTCTGTCTATCTGATAAATATTTTCTATAGTGGTTTGACCTTGAGCTAACAGCCCAGCCACCACTAAAGAAGCTCCTGCCCTAATATCCCAACTTTCAATTTTCACCCCCGCTAAAGGAGTTTTCCCAAAAATTATAGCCCGGTGAGGGTCAACTATTTCTATGTCTGCCCCCATCTTTCTTAACTCTTGAGTATAATTTAATCTATTTTCGTATAAAGGGTCATGAACTAAACTCTTGCCCGGAGCTTGGGTTAAAAGAGGCAGGACGACCGGTAATAAATCAGTAGGAAAACCAGGATAAGGAAGAGCTTGAATTTTTACTGGACATAAATTTGGAGAATAATAAACTTCAACAAAATTTTTACCCTTTTTGAATTTTACTCCCATTTCTTTGATTTTATCTAAAAAAAGGTCTAAATGTTCTGGGATTACATTTTTTACCAGAATTTTTCCTGGGCAAATTGCTCCAGCTGCAATAAATGTTCCAGCTTCGCTTGGGTCGGGAATAATCTTATGTAAAGCTCCATGGAGTTTTTTCACCCCCTCAATTTTAATGGTATGAGTTCCCTCTCCTTGAATTTTAGCTCCCATCTCTTTTAAAAATTGAGCTAAATCCTGCGCTTGCGGCTCGCAAGCAGCCCCCTTGATAATGGTTTTACCTTGAGACATCACTGTGGATAGAAGTAAATTTTCAGTTGCGGTAACTGAAAACTCTTTTAAAATAACTTCCCTTCCTAAAATTTCTTTTCTTTTAAAATAATAAAAATTATCTTTTTCAGAAAATTTTACTCCTAAATCTTGGAGGGCTTGAAGATGGGTAAAAATTGGACGAAGGCCAATTCTATCCCCTCCAGGACGAGCAATTTTAAAATGTTTAAACCGAGAAAGTAATGCCCCTATCAGCAAGACCGAAATTCTGGTTTTGCTCATTAAATCTGGGTTAATCTTGTTAGGGTCAACCCTTGAACCTGCCCTTATGTTAACTTTTCTTTTTCCTTCCCATTTAATCTCTACTCCCATATCCTGAAGCAATTCTAACATCCTGAAAACATCTTCTACTAAGGGTAGATTATCAATTTGATAGGGCTTCTGGGTTAAAAGAGCAGCGCTTAAAATAGGCCCTGCCGAATTTTTATAACCCCCTATTTCTACTGTACCTTTTAATTGTTTTCCACCTTTAATAATAAATCTTTCTTCCATCAAAATTAATGATAACCCAAAACTTTTAAATTGGCAAGAAAATTCTTTTGGAGTAAAATAAGGAAATGAACAAAAAAATCCGTACCATTTTATTTTCTATTTTGGCAATTTCATTCTTATTTATAGCCCCGGGGACAATTTTTTATGCCCAAGGATATCGATTTGATTTTGAAAAAATGAAATTTTTTCAAACCGGAGGAATTTATGTTAAAGTTACACCGCCTCAAGCCAAAGTTTTCCTTAATGAAAGATTCAGAGATAAAACTCAACTATTTAGCAACGCTCTTTTAATCCAAAATCTCTTACCAGAAGAATATAAGATTAGAATAGAAAAAGAAGGATATTTCTCCTGGGAAAAAATTTTAGAGGTTCAAGAAAAAAAAGTTATTGATGCCAAAAACATTATTTTATTCCCTCAAAATCTTAATTTCAGCTTATTAAAAAAGGAAGTTAAAAATTTTTATATTTTGGAGGGCAGCAATAAAATAATTATTCAGACCGAAGATAAACAGCAAAAAGACCTACTCCTTCTGGATATTGATACAAAAGAGGAGTCTTCACTATTGAAAGAAGCGAATTCTCTTTTGGAAAATTCAGATTTTGTTGAACTAATACCTTCCCCTAGTTTAGAAAGGGGGTTAATCAAACTGGAAAATAAAAATTCTCGCAAGATACAATATTATCTTATCTTTCTTAAAAACAAAGAAGGCGAAGCTCCTTTTCTCTTAGAATTTTTAGACGACAAGGCAAAAGATATATACTTCTCTCCAAAAGACGAGAATAGAATATTTTATCAAAAAGAAAACCAGGTTTTTCAAAAAGAAATTAACTTGCCATCCCCCCCAATGCTTTTTTTAAAAGATAGGGTAATCACTTTTTCAGTTTTTGAAAATTATCTATATTGTCTAAGAGAAGATGGAAAATTGGTGAAATTAAATATACAAGAAGGGTCTTCCGAAATAGTTACCCAAAAATCTTTTCCTTTTAAAAAAGAGTTAAACTATAAAATTCTAATATTGGGAAATCGGCTGTTTTTAAAAGAAGGGAACAATCTCTATCTCTGGGGGGAGGAAGAAAAGATATTTGAAAAAGTTTTTGAATCAGTAGAGAGTATAATCCTTTCTCCTTTGGCTGACAAAGTTTTATGCGCAACAGGGCATGAATTATGGATTTTTCTCCTAAGAGATATCCAGGTTCCTTTTTTAAAGCAGGCTGGAGAAAAAATTTTTATTTCTCGTTTTTCCGGAGAAATCAGAAATCCTCAGTGGATTGAAAATGACTATCTTATTTTTTCCATAGGACCTGATATAAAAATAAGCGAGATAGATGCTCGCTCAAAATTCAATGTTTTTAATTTGGCTGAGTTTGAAACCTCAAAGATTTCCTTTTGCCTAAAAAGTAAAAAGTTATATGTTCTAAGTCAAGATGCCTTATTTTTCTCTGAAAGAGTCTATTAACTTCTCGAGCAAATTTAAACTACCGTTTAGACCATTGGGGAGCTCGGCGGGCTCCTTTTAAGCCAAATTTCTTCCTCTCTTTCTTTCTAGGGTCTCGAGTTAAAAATCCTGCCTTTTTTAATCTCTTTCGATAATCAGGATTAAATTTCACTAAAGCTTGAGCTATTCCATACCTGGTTGCTTCTGCTTGGGAATGTAATCCGCCCCCTCTTACTTTCACTAAAACTCTGAATCTATCTAAAGATTTCATTTTATTCAAAGCGGCAACAGCTATCTGTTGAAGTTCAAAGGTAAAAAAATACCCTTGATAGTCTTTATTGTTAACTATCAAACCTTTTTCTCCTTGAGTAAAAAGCCGAACTCTTGATGTAGCAGTTTTTCTTCTGCCAGTTGCTTCAAAATATTTCGGAGGTTTTAAGGTTGGCTCTGGTTTTTCTTTAACAATTTTCTTCTCTGTTACTTCTTTTAAGACTACTTTTTTCTTAATAATCTTCTTTTTAGCAACCTTTTTGGGAGATTCTGGCTTTTTCTTTTTTTTAGTAGTAGTTTTTTTAGCAGTAGTTTTAGGCATATTTACTCAACTTTAAGCCGTTTAATTTGGCGGGAACGTAATTTATTTTTAGGCAGCATCCCAAAGACTGCTCTTTTTAACACTTTTTGAGGAGAATCTCTAAAAATTTCTTTCATTGGAATTTCTTTTCCCTTCCCGATAAATTCGGAGTGGCGAAAATATTTTTTCTGGATTAATTTTTTTCCAGTAAAATTTATCTTATTTATATTTTTAACTGTCACAAAATCTCCCCTGTCTTGGTTGGGGACGAAACTTGGTTTGTGTTTACCGCGCAGCAAAACCACAATTTCTGTAGCTAACCTTCCCAAGGACTTACCAGCAGCATCAATTGTATAAGTTTCTCTTTTCACCCCGTTAGAAGTCTGTCTTTATATGACCAAAATAGTCAATTTCAGACAAACCTTTATTTATTGATTATGCCCCGTTATCACGAAGCAGAAAAAATTTCTCTAATTTTTTCTGTCGAGGACTTCTAACGGGGTTCATTCTACTAATTCAATTACTGCCATCTTCGCCCCATCTGATTTTCTCCGACCCAATTTTATAATTCTGGTATATCCTCCTTTCCTTTCTTTAAATCTCGGGGCAACTTTATCGATTAATTTTTTTACAACCTTGTAAGGAAAATATTTAGCTAAATGCCTAAAAGACGCTAAATCTCCCTTTTTACCTCTGGTAATTTTTTTTTCTAAATAGGGAGATAATTCTTTAGCTTTAGCCTCGGTAGTTTTAATTTTTTCTTTTAAAACCAGAGAGGCAGCTAACGACTTTAGCAGCGCCTTTCTTTGGTCTCTTTCTCTATGTAATTTTCTACCCTTTTTGAGTTTGCGCATATTATTTAAGAGTTAAACCAATTTTCTCTAAAGATTTTTTAAGTTCTTTTACCCCTTTCTTGCCCATACCTTTCAAAGAGAGAAGTTCTTCTTCGGATTTATCTAAAATTTCAGGAACTTTTTCAATCTTATTCTTCAAAAGAATGTTGAGAATTTTACTGGAAAGCTCTAAATCTTTTATTGATTTCTGAAAAATTTCTTTTGAAAGAGACCCCTTAGTTTCCTTTTTTTGCTCTAAATTACTTGCTAAAAAAGTTAAATGTGAAAGCAGGATATCAAAAGCTTTCTGAAGAGCATTCTCTGGAGTAATAGTTCCGTCTGTTTCAATTTCTATCTCTAATCTATCAAAGTCTGTCCTACCCCCAACCCGCATATTTTCTACTTTATAATTTACTCTTTTAATAGGAGTAAAAATAGCATCCAAAGCCATATCTCCTATTTCCATTTTTCCTTTTTTTCTTAATTCCTGAACCTGGTATCCAACTCCTTTTTCAACTTGTAATTCCATCTCTAAGGATGCTTTTTTATCACTTAGGGTGGCAATAGTTAAGTTGGGATTGACTAGTTCTATCTGGGGAGGAAGTTCCAGAGCGGCGCCCTTAACTTCCTTCTCTCCTTTTTGTTTTAAGGTTACTTTTTGGGGTTCCTCAGAAAATACTTTAAATCTTAATTGTTTTAAATTCATTAAGATATGTAAGATATCTTCAGTTATTCCGGGGATAGTGGAAAATTCATGAGAAACTCCTTTAATTTTAACTTTAGTCACGGCTGCTCCCTCCAACGATGACAAAAGTATTTTCCTTAAAGTATTCCCAATAGTGGTCCCATAACCAGGCCAAAGAGCTTTAATCTCAAACAGAGCGTAATTTTCTTTTTTCTTGATAATTTTAAGAGGTTGAGGTAAAGGAATCATAGAAGTTTAAAGCGAAAAACGCAAAGCGCAAAATAAAAGTTTAAGGCTTAAAATGTTTTAAATTTTAAACTGTTGCTTTACGTTTTACACTTTTAGTTTTTAGTTTATTTTATCTTGAATAATACCCGAAAATTGTTGAAATTTCAGCCGGGAGTTGGATATCTTCCGAAGTTGGTTCTTTTTTAACACTACCTTCTAATTTTTCTTTATCCAACTCAACCCAAATGGGCGCATTATACTTTTTAATTAATAAAGGCAGGTTCTTAAAAATAACTCTACTTTTAGAAGAATCCTTAACAGAAATTTTATCACCTATTTTTACATTGAAAGAAGGAATATTTACCGACTTTCCATTGACCAAAAAATGTCCGTGAGAAACTAATTGACGAGCCTGAGAATGAGATGGACTAAATCCTAACCGAAAAATAATATTATCCAATCTTTTCTCTAATTTCTGAATTAAGAGATTAGATACATCCCCCGTTTTCCCTCTATTTTCTAAAGCCTCTTTTACATATTTTCTAAATTGAGTTTCACTTAAATTATACCAATTTTTAATTTTTTGTTTTTCTCTTAATTCTTTCCCGTATTCAGACAAAGAGGCGGAGCCCCTCTTTTTCCTTTTCTGGCCAGGAGGATAGGGTCTTTTAATCATAGGACAACGCGGCGATAAACATTTCTCGCCTTTTAAAAAGAGTTTTACCTGTAATCTTCTACAAATTTTGCACTTTGATTGTTCCATGGTACTCTTAACTTAATTTCGAACGAAGTGAGAAATCAAGGTTCTGAGGAGCGAAGCGA
>PETY01000018.1 GCA_002780915.1 Candidatus Nealsonbacteria bacterium CG02_land_8_20_14_3_00_34_20
TCCAGAATTTAGTCCGTAACCATATTTTTTATCGGCCGGGAAACTCAAGAAATATTTTTTATTTTCATCATCTAAATTAAGAATATGGATTTTTTTTGCTGCCCGGAAAAGTTCTCCTTTTGTTTCTTTATATTTTTCGAATGAACCATGAGCTTCAATATGTTCGGGAGTTAAATTTGTAAATACTGCTATCTCAAAATCAATAAATCTGTGACGGTGCTGTTTGATTCCTTCTGAAGTTACTTCCAAAACTATATAATCACTTTTTTCATTAACTGCCTGTCTTAAAAATTTCTGAAGAGTTAACCGGCCAGGCATGGTCATTCTTAATTCATTGGGCCATTGTTTATTTCCAATTTTAAATTTTATTGAAGATAAACTAGCTGTTTTGCATCCAGCCTCCTCTAAAATTTTGGAAGTCATTTCTACCACTGTTGATTTTCCATTGGTTCCGGTAATCCCAATGATTTTTATCTTTTTTGCCGGGAACCTATAAAAAACAGCGCCTAAAGATACTAATAAAAAATGGTACCAGCTGACTATAAAGCTTGGAATAAATTTCTTGATATTCATTTAATTTAGTTGTTAGTTATAGGTTTATTTCCCTAAAATTTTTAAGGCTTCTTTTATTTTTTGCTCGGTTCCTTCTATTTCTTTTGGAATTTTAGATAATACCTCTCTGGCAACATTAGAGGAAAATCCAAGAGAAACTAAAGCTCCTAGAGCTTCGCTGTTTTGAGAATATTTTCCCTTAGAAATTTCTTCAATTTTCCCAGTTAACTCCAGGAGTATCTTTTGAAGTTTCTTTCTGCCAATTCCTTTTATCCCTAAAGGAATTTCTCCTTTCTCTAATATTTCTTTAATTTTCTCCAAAGAACCAAGACTGGCTAAGTCCATTGCGGTTTTGGGGCCGATGCCGGGAATATCATTCAATACTTTAAAAACTTCCAGTTCTTTTTCATTTAAAAAGCCGTAAATTTTTATTACTTCCTTGCTAAAATGTAAAAAGGTGTAAATTTTGAGTTTCTTTCCGACCGGCAGTTTTTTTAAATTCTTTAGGGCGCAAAAAATTTCAAAACCAATGCCTTGATTTTCTAAAACCAATTTTTTATTATCCTTTAATACGATTTCACCCTCAAGATAATGAATCATTGATTTATTATATCATTATTGCAAATTTTTAAAAAAAGTGCTAAGATGCTTATGTATGTCACCAATTACCAAATCGGCAAAAAAGGCCTTAAGGCAAACTCAACAAAAAAGATCAAAAAACTTATTATACAAAAATAAAATAAAAAAACTCCTCAAGAGAGTGAAAAATTTAGTTTCTCAAAAAAAACTAGAAGAAGCAAAAAAACTTTTACCCCAAATCTACAAAGCCTTAGATAAAGCAGCCAAAACGGAAGTAATTAAAAAAAATACTGCCTCAAGAAAGAAATCAAGAATCGTAAAACTTATTAATAAGTCTATTGTTTAGATTTCAGTGATTAATAAATCCAGGGCTGTTTCTGGATTTACCTGTCCTGTTTTAATATTTAAGTCTACCTTTAATAACCTTCGGTAGATTTTTTTTAATTCCTCGTAAGAAAATTTCTTCGTTTGCCATAAGCTTTTTTTGACTACAAAAGGATGTATTCCTAATTCTCCGCTGATTATTCGTATATTTGAATAATTCGTATTAAATTCGTGTCTTGATTCGTATGATTTCATTGTTAACAGATTACGAAACTGAAAATTAATCATTGCAAGAAGATATAAAGGAGAATCACCCTTTGCCAAATGTTTATGAACTAATTCAACCGCTTGTTTCTTATCTTTTTGGGCGATAGCATCAATAGTTTTAAAAATATCTGCATCAATTTTTGGTTTTACTAAAAGCTCTACATCCCCTGAATTTATTATTTTCTTGCCCTTTCTAAAACTCACCAATTTCTTAATTTCATTTTCCATCTGCCAGAGGTCATTTCCTACGAAATCAACCAATTTCTCTAAAACTCCTGGCCCAACTTCGGTTCCATAATTTCTGAACTCCTTCTTTATCCAATTTTTTAATGCCCAGCCTTCCAATAATTTAAATTCTTGAAATTCCCCATATTTTTTTAAAAATTTAAATAGTAAGTTATTGGCAGGAATTGTCCTGGTCTCAAAAAATAAAATAATGTCTTTCGAATCAATAAACTTTTTTTTATTTTTTAGAAAGTTCTCTTGGGAGTCTTTATTGCCAATTATACTCTTTAAAATTATCATTTTTTTCTCTCCAAACATTGAACTGGACTGGATTTGACAGTTAAAATCCTGAAAATTAAATTGCTCCCCTTGGAAATACTTTAAATTTAGTCCGCTTTTGTGGACCTGCTGATAATGTTCAGTTATCTCCTTCAATTTTTGGGAAGCCCTATATGTATCTGGTCCGTAAAGAAAAATAATCATGTCTTTAGCAATGACTATGACAACTTTACAACTTACAACTTACAACTTACAACAAAAATTATCAGTTATCGGTTATTAGTTGTTATTGTTAGTTATTAGTTATAGCCATTGTTATTTCTGGCACTTAGGACAATAATGAGCCGTTCTTCCATTAATTTTTGTTGTTTTTATTCCTGCGCCACACAAAGAACATTTATTTTGATGGTAAACTTTATGGCACTGGCTATAGTTACCTTTCCGTCCATAAGCATCGAGATAATGCTGGATTGATGAACCTTGATATTTGATTGCTGTTTTTAAGATTTTTTTAGTATCTTGAAAAACATTTTGAATTTCTTTTTCGCTTAATGTCTTAGCTTGACGCATTGGTTTTACCTTTGAAGCAAATAAAATTTCATCAGAATAGATATTACCAATTCCAGCAATAAATTTCTGGTTCATTAATAAAGGTTTGATTTTTATCTTTGGGTGTTTTTTTAAAAGCGTTTTAAAGGTTTCGAAGGTAATTTCTAACGCCTCAGGCCCAAGTTCTTTTTCTATTTCTTTTGTTGTTTTTACCTTTTTCCACCAAGCAAATTTACGTACATCATTAAAAATTAATTGTGAACCGTCGTCAAAATTAAAAACCTTACGAGTATATTTCGTAGGTTTTCCATTAAAAATTAATTGGCCGGCTAATTTTAGGTGAAAAACTAAACTTGAGCCCTCGGCAAAATCCACCATTAAAATTTTACCTCTTCTTCGTATATCAATAATTTTTTGGCCATTTAATTTTTTACCAATAATTTTCTTAACTAATTGACGCCGAATTGTTTCTACTTCAGGTAGCTCCGGCATTTTTTCGTAACCAAACAACTTAACAACCTACAACTAAACAACTAATAACTCACTGTTCTGAGGTTGTAAGTTGTAAGGTTATAAGGTTATTTTAAGATTTTCTCAATTTTATCTACAATTTCCTGGGGGGTAAAATGGGCTTTAACTAAAAAATCTATTGCCCCTAGTTTCAGACCTCGTTCTATATCTTCTTTTTGGCCTAAATTAGAAAGAATAATAACCGGGATAGAAGAAATTTCAATGTCGGATTTCGTTTTTTCCAAAACTTCAAAACCGTCAGTTCCGGGCAAAATAAGGTCTAACAAAACTAAGTCGGGTTTTTCTTCTTTGATTTTCTTCAAGCCTTCCTCTCCATCTATTGCATAGGAAACTTTATAGCCTGCCTTCAAGAGTTTTCTTAGTATTAACTCTCTTAAAAATTTGTCATCTTCGATTATAAGTATTTTTTTAGCCATAATTTCGTAATTCGTAGGACTTACTTGCCAATTTGTTTCACTACCTTATCAATCACCTCTTGGGGGTCAAATTCTGTTTTAATTAGCCAATCTTTAGCTCCGAGTTTCCTGGCCCTATCTAATTCTACTGGTTGACCAGAATTAGAAACAATTATTACTGGGATATTCTTCAATTTTGGAATTTTTCCCATTTCCTCCATTACTTCAAACCCTCCTTTCTTCGGCATAATAATATCAAGTAAAACCAAATCAGGAAGTTCTTTTTCCATAACTTCTAACCCTTCTTGACCATCCCGGGCGATTAAAACTTCGTAATTCTCCTGGGTTAATTTTCTTTGAAGAAGATTAAGCATTATCTCTTCATCTTCAATTAGTAGTATTTTTTTAGCCATAAAAATTTTGTTTATTATATTTTACTTCTTTTAAAGAATGAAATCAAATAAATTATCCACAACCTTCCCTCTTAAATCGTTCTTTTAGATTATTCTTCTGTGGGTAGAGCAAAATAGAAAGTAGTTCCTTTGCCTTCTTCTGACTCAAACCATATTTTACCTTTATGAGCCTCAATAATATTTTTGGTAGTGTAAAGACCTAATCCTGTACCTTCGGTCTCCATTCTTATTACATTAGGCCCTCTGAAAAATTTAGTAAAGATGCGTTCTTGCTTGTCTTTAGGAATACCTACCCCGCTATCTTTTACTTTAAACTCTATAACTTTATCAGGACATCGAAAAGAGATTTCTACTTTTCCTTTTGGGAAAGTATATCTAATAGCATTATCAATGAGATTTTCTACGGCTAATTTAATTTTTTCTTGGTCTACCTTAACTTTTGGCAAAGCCTGAGAAGGCTTTTTGAATTTAAAATCAATTTTTTTTCTTTTAATTTCTTGTTTAAAATTTCCCGCTACGGACCAGACAATATCTTCAAGCTGGGCCAGTTTTGGCTCGTAAAGAAGTTTCCCTTCTTCAATTCTAGTTACGTTTAAAAGATCGTTAATCAAATTAATCATTCTCTCGTTGCTCAAATAGGTTTTTTGGAGAAGGTCTCTCTGTTCATTACTGATTTCTCCAACGTCTCCATCCAAAATCATTCTTATAGTCCACTTGACAGCGGAGAGAGGAGTCCGTAGTTGATGGGCAGAGATAGAAACAAATTCAGTTTTCATTTTTTCAATATTCTTTTCTCTGGTAACATTATGCAAAATAGTCAAGGTGCCTTTTAAGTTTGACTCCATTATAAGAGGAAGAGTAGTGATTTCCAAAAATAAATTTTCTCTTAAAGGAAGCTCTTCTCTGAAAATACTCTTGATTGCTTTGCCTTCGGGAAAACTATCTAATAATTTAATTAAATGTTTAAATTTCGGCGTTTCAGAAAGCTCAGAGATGTTCTTTTGGATTATCTCCTCTTTTTTAACCCCTAAAAATTCTTCTGCTAATGGATTAATTAACTCTAAATTATTTTTTTCATCAAATACTAAAATACCATCAGCAAAATTTTGGATTATAGTTAAGGTTTTGTTGCGTTCCTCAACTGCTATTTTCCTGGCTTCCTCTGTATCCTCAAGTATATTAAGTAGAGCGTTTCTGGCCTGCTTAAGTTCTTCTTCCTCTGTTCTTTCTTTTTTCCCCTCGGTTATTTTAGTAAAATTAAGTTTTTTTTCTGAAAATTCTTTCGGTGTTACCCTCTCTTTTTTATTATTTTTTCTTTTTCCAGAATTCATATCGCTTTTTTTATTCACCCCAATTCTTCTTTTAATCTTTTTATTTCTTCTTTTAATTCAATCATTCTTAATTCTCTGCCCACGGCTAATTTGTTGAACCTTTCTAATTCTTCCAATTTTTCTTGAAGCTCTTTGGTTTTCTCTTGAACCTGCCTTTCCAAGCTCTTATTTAATTCCTGAAGCTCTCTAGTCCTGGCTCCTATCTTTATCTCTAAAATAGTTTTTGCTTCTTATCTCTAAAATAGTTTTTGCTTCTTCTAACTTTTTGGTTCTTTCTTTAACTATTTCTTCTAAAGAAGAGTAAGATTTCTGGATTTCTTTTGCCATTTGGTTAAAACTCTGGGTAAGTTCTCCTATTTCATCAGAAGATTTTTTTTCAATTCTATAATTGAATTTCCCTTTGGCAAAAACCTGAACCCCTGTTTTTAATTCATCAATCGGGTCTAAAATAATTTTTTTAAAAAATAAATAAAAAATCAGTATTAATAAAATCAGCCCGGCCGCCATTATGGTAAGAACCTTTTCTTTTATAAATTTTAAAGATTCTCCAAAGGGCGCAAGAGAAAGTCCAACATCATAGGTACCATATTTCACTCCTGACAAATGAATAGGGGCGGTGATTCGAAAAATTTTTCCTTGTTGCTCTTTTAATTCCTGGCTTAGAAATTCTGTGCTTTGGAAAACAGCGTAGTTATCAAGGTCGCACTCCTTTCCTATTAAATTAGAATCAAGCGAAGCTGCTGTCTTCAGCTTCTCTTTTTCAAATAAATTAATGTTTACCTTAATAATATCGGGGTTAAAGTAAGTTACTCTAGAGATAGTTTCTTGAAGTTTTGCTTCATTCTTCAAGTCTTCAGAACTAGTAAAACTAGTTTGTAAATAATTGAGAGCTCCAAAAGCTTGCTGTTGAAAAATGCGAAAAAATACTTCCTCTTGATAAGATAAAATAAAATAAATAAGGGAGAAAAAAGTTATCAAAGAGGATACTAAAACTATACTAATAATTTTTAATTGCAGGGACATAATTCAAGATAAAACTATATTAAATTAGGTTACCATAACTTAAGGTTTTGTTCAATTACCGCGCTATCGTTCTGAGGATTAGACAGTTTTTTGATTAAACTATAAAATTCAAAATTAAGTAAAAGGCTTTCGAGGTTCTTTCTATTGAAGTTCCCGAATTGACATTTTTTAAACTCGAAGCCAATAGGAACGTTGTTTCTAATTTGAACTAAATTTTTGCTAAGAAAGGCTTGTTTTTTTTGAGAAAGCAAAAGGTTTCTCAGTTTTGGTTTGAGCTCCTCTATGTCTCTGTTTTGTTCTTCTAATTGCTCATAAAGGTTCTCTATGTTTTTAAACTTTTTAATTAATTTTATAGCTGTTTTTTCTCCTATGCCAGCAACGCCAGGAATATTATCAGAAGGATCGCCTCTTAAAGCTTTAAAGTCGAGAAGTTGCGAAGGTGAAATTCCATATTTTTTTTCAACTTCGGCAACATCATATAAAACAACATCTTTTACTCCTTTTCTTAAAAAATAAACTTTTGTTTGAGGGTTAACTAATTGAAGAGTGTCTAAATCGCCGCTTAAAATAATAGTTTCTATTCCCGGGAGAACCTGCTCCGCACCAGAAACTTCGTTTCGGTACGGGGTAAATTTTTTAGGAGCAAGCCTGGCAATAGTTCCAATAAGGTCATCCGCCTCAAAACTTTCTTTTTCAAAAACCTGAACCTGAAAAGCTTTTAAAATTTCTTTAACCTTCGGAATTTGTTGATATAACTCTTTTGGAGTAGGGGGACGCTTTGCTTTATATTCTTTAAATTTTTTGTGACGAAAGGTTGGGCCAGGAACATCAAAACAAGCAGCGATATAGTCTGGCTGAAACTCTCTAATTACTTTTAGAAAAACCAACAAGAATCCATAAACAGCACTAACCAATTCTCCTTTTTTTGTTGTCAAGGGAGGAAGGGCATGATAAGCCCGATGGATGATAGAATTGCTATCTATAATAATCAAACGTTTCTTTTTTTTCTCCATGTTTTAATAATAGCACAAATAAAAAATCCCCCGAAGGAATAATAAAAACGAAATATTAAAAACAAAAGATTAAAAACATTCACCCCGCACCTTTTGTCCTTTGCTCAAGTTTAATCCGTAACTAATTTTAGTCATTTCTTTTGATACCTGTCAAAAGGTGCGGGGCAGGCCAAAAATGCAAAATTTTTTAAGTTTTTAATATGTATTTTTAAATTTTTATTTTTGGTTTTTGGTTTTCACGGTAATGTCTCTTCTTTTCTCATCTATAAACTCAAATTTTATCCATATCGCATTCTTGGGTACGATTTTCTGGGCTCGCTCGGCCCATTCAGCAGCAACAATATTCTGGGGATTAGAAACAACCTGCCCAAAACCTAAATCTAAAATTTCTTTTTCCTTTTGAATACGATAGCAATCAAAATGATAGAAATTCTTGAATCTCCCATCTTTAATCTTAAATCTTTTCATAATAACAAAAGTTGGGCTGAGGATTTTTTCTTTTATTCCTAATCCCTTGGCAAAACCCTGTAAAAAAGTAGTCTTTCCTCCTCCTAATTCTCCAACTAAAGCTAAAACCACAGCCTGGTTTTTTACCTGCTGATTTAGAACCCTCTTGGCTAATTTTTTTCCAAGGTTCTTGGTTTGGAAAATACTATGGGTAATATACTTATTTTTCATAATTGACTTTTTAATAAAAATAAAGTAGTTTTAAAAAAACATGCCAGAGTTTATCAAAATAAAAAACATAATTGATGAAGCTATAAATATAACCATTCTAACAAAAATCAATGCAGATGAAGATGCAACCGCAGCGGCTTTAGCTCTTTATTTTAGTTTAAAAAATCTTAATAAAAATGTAAACCTCCCTGCGGTAAAAAAACTGCCCCCGCCTCTATTTTTTTTATTAAAACAGCTCCAACAAAAAACTTTTCTTATTTCTCTTAAAAAAGATGTATCTGAGATTTACTATAAAAAAATCCAATCCGGAATTAATCTTTATTTAAAACCAAAAACTGAGCAAATAAACTTAGAGGATTTTTCTTTCAAGAACATCTTAGCTCGGGAATTTAATAATTTTGGAGAAGCAAGCCCTTTTCCAAGAATTGATACTCTGATTACTTTAGGATTACAGAATTTTCAGGAAGTAGAAAAATTTCTAAATGGCGCCTTGAGCCAACCTTACCCAGCCAAGATTTTAAACGTTGATAACAACTTTCTTAATCAGAGATTTGGAGAAATTAATTTAATAAAACCTTACTCATCTCTTTCTCAAGCTATAGCTTACCTTCTAAAAAATTTAGATGAAAAACTCATTAATAAAATTACTGCTGACTGCCTTTTAGCTGGAATGGTCTCCTCTGCGGGAAACTTTCAAAAGCCAAAAATCACTCAAGAAATTCTCCCAACTATTAATTGGCTAATAAAAAAAGGGGGCAACCTGCAGTTAATGCATGAAGGGAAAGGAGAGCGGCCATTAGCTCGGGCAAAAATCTTAGATAGAGTCCTAAAAAAACTAAGTTTCTTAAAGGAACAAAGCTTATATTTTTCATCCTTAACAGAAAAAGATTTTAGAGAAACCGAGTCCTGTTCAAAAGATTTAAGTTTTATTGTTGAAAAAGTGAAGTTTTTTTTAAAAATTCCGTCTTTTTTACTCTTATGGGAAAGTTATTCTTCAAAGCTCACGGTTAAAGGTATTTTTTACTCCAAAGAAAGAAAATTACTAAAAAAAATTAAAGAAAATTTTGAGGGAACGTCTCGAGGTGATGGAACTTTATTTTTAGTAAGGGAATCCAATATCCTCACCGCCCAAAAAGAAGTTTTAAAAACATTAACTTAACCCCGTTGGAGATTTGTTCTCTTCGTGTCTTTCCCCCACCCTTGTAATCTCTAACGGGGTAAACACTAAACAAGTTATAACTTATGGAAAAAATCACTGGTAAGATTAAAATCCCAAAAGAATTCTTTGAACAATTAGTGCCAAAAATAAAAAATGTCATTGATTTCAAAAGAGTTATTGAAAAAGCCCTTTTAGAAAACACTTCTTTTCTTTTGCAAACCTTTTTGACCGGAGCAATTATTTTAGGAAGTTCTGACCTACATTTAGAAGCCCAAGAAAAAAGGATTAAACTAAGAGCTAGAATAGACGGACTCTTACATGATATTTTATTCCTTGATTCTAAAATATATCTAGGGCTTCTTAGTAGAATCAAATTAATCTCTGGGATTAAATTAAATATTGAAGATATGCCCCAAGATGGAAGATTTTCTATTTTAATAGAAGACACTGCTGAAGAGCAAAAAAGAGAAATTGAAATAAGGGCATCTATCCTGCCCGCTGAATTTGGCGAAGCAGTGGTTTTAAGAATTTTAAACCCAAAAAACTTAATCAATTTAGAAGATTTAGGGTTAAGAGAAAACCTGGAAAGAATCTTTAATAAAGAAATTAAAAAACCAAACGGAATGATTGTTGTTACCGGACCTACGGGCTCTGGAAAAACCACTACCTTATATGCTTTTTTAAAAAAAATTAAAAAACCGGAAATAAAAATAATTACCATTGAGGACCCTATTGAATATCATTTAGAAGGCATATCCCAAACTCAAGTTGCCCCTAAAAAAGGTTATGATTTTGCTTCTGGTTTAAGGTCAATTGTGCGTCAAGACCCCGATGTTATTTTGGTAGGAGAAATTAGAGACCTGAGCACCGCTGAAATTGCTCTCCAGTCGTCCTTAACCGGACATCTGGTTTTAACTACTTTACATACAAATAATGCTGCTGGGACAATAGCTAGATTAACAAGTTTAGGGGCAAAACTATACAACATTGCTCCAGCTATAAATTTGATAGTCGCCCAGAGATTAGTAAGAAAAATTTGTAAAAAATGCGCTAAAGAAAGCCTTATAAATAGAGAGGAAGAAAAAAAACTAAAAGAAACCATGTCTTTACTTCCTAAAAATATAAAAATTTCTGAGACTTTCAAAGGGGTGAAGATTTTTGAATCAGTAGGATGCGCTGATTGTAATTTTACGGGTTTCAAAGGGAGAGTAGGAATTTTTGAAGCAATTTTAATAGATAAAGAAATGGAAAAATTTATTCTTAAAAATCCTTCTATGGGTGAATTTGAGGATGAGGCAAGAAAAAAAGGAATGATTTTAATGAAGGAGGATGGATTTTTAAAAGTTTTAGATGGAATCACCACTATTGAAGAAGTAGAAAGAGTGGTAGGAGAATAAAAAAACCCCTGGGCTGGGGGCTAATACTTTAGCTATACACTGAAAGTTCAGGATTTTCTTGAGGAGTAGCCCAGAGAACATCCAGACTATCCGGGTCAGAGAAAATCCCTACCCCCAGCCCAGGAGTCATTTTAAGAAATAAAGTATAACATAGTTTGAAATGACTGTCAAGAGTAAAATATCTCAACTTAATCAAAGGAATGAGAAAATCGACTCTACGCTTCGACCTCAGTGTTGGGAAGATTATGTTGGGCAGGAAAGAGTGAAAAAAAATCTGGGGATTATTATTGAAGCGGCAAAAAAAAGAAAAGAAGTCCCAGAGCACCTGTTATTTTATGGAGGGTCAGGCTTGGGGAAAACTAGTTTGGTTTATTTAATAGCTAAAGAAATGGGAGTTGACATTCGGATAACTTCTGGCCCAGCGCTTGAAAAAGTGGGTGATTTAGCAGCTATTTTAACCAACCTTCAAGAAGGAAACATCCTGTTTATAGATGAGTGCCATAGGGTTAATCGGCTTATAGAAGAGTATTTATATCCAGCGATGGAAGATTTTAAACTCCATATAATTTTAGGAAAAGGTCCGATGGCAAAAATTATGGAGTTGAATCTTCCCCATTTTACTCTAATCGGAGCTACTACCCGATTAGCTCTTTTATCTCCTCCTTTAAGGAATAGATTTGGCGCCACCTTTCAGTTAAATTTTTATCAAATAGAAGATATTGGAAAAATCATTACCAGGTCAGCTAAAATATTGGGTCTGGAAATTGAGAAAGAAGCCATTAAAGTTATAGCCAATAGCTCTCGCTTTACTCCCCGGATAGCTAACCGACTTTTAAAAAGAGTAAGAGATTTCGCTCAAGTTAAAAACCAAGATAAAATTACCCTTGCCCTGGCTGAAGAATCTCTCTCTTTTTTAGATATTGACCAAAAAGGTTTAGAGAAAGGAGACCGTTTTCTTTTAGAAGCGATTATTAAAAAATTCCAAGGGGGACCTGTCGGCCTAAGGTCTTTAGCCGCGGCTACTTACGAAGAGGAAGATACAATTTTGGATATTTATGAACCCTATTTAATGCAATTAGGATTTATTGAAAGAACTCCCCAAGGACGAATGGCAACTAAGTTAGCCTATGAATATCTAAAAATGAAATGGCCGAACACTCAAAGTTCTTTAGTTTAAATATCCTTCTATTTTTGCTATTGTTAACTATCCCCCTTAAGGAATTAAGGGCGGTTAATAGTTTGGATGTGGTCGTTAACGAAATTGCCTGGATGGGAACAGAAACTTCTTATTATGATGAATGGATTGAACTTTATAACAATAATGATTTCCCTGTAGTTCTTTCAGGTTGGAAATTGAAAGTTGCTGGCAAATCTTTAAAAATTAATCTGTCCAAAGAAATCCCTGCTAAGGGTTTCTATCTTCTAGAAAGAACCGATGAGAGCACTCTCCCTGAGTTTACTGCCAACCAGATTTATAATGGAGCTCTTTCAAATCAAGGCGAGAGATTAGAACTCTATGATAATTATGGAAATTTGATTGATTTTGTTGATTGTTCTGTTGGTTGGTTCGCCGGAGACAATAAAACCAAACAAACTATGGAGAGAAAAAATTCAAAAAATTCTGGAACAAAAATAAATTGGCAAACCAGCTTACGGCCGAATGGGACCCCAGGAGCCCAAAATAGTTCAGGAATTCAATTAAAACAAGAATCCGAACCAAAACCTTTCGAAAATGAACTTTCTCAAAAAGAGAGTAAAAAAGAATTAGCCGCAATAAACGAATATTTTCCTGAAAAATTGCCTTTTAATTCTTTGCTAATTGCTTTCTTGATGGCTATGCTTTCTTCAATAATTATTCTATTCCTTAAAAAAGAAATTCAAAAAGATATATAAATTATGTCGGGACACAGTCATTACTCAAGTATAAAATATCAAAAAACTACCACCGATGCTAAAAGAAGCAAGGATTTCTCTAAATTGGCCAGAGAAATTATGATAGCCGCTAAAGAGGGAGATGACCCAGAAACCAATTCGAAACTAAGAGTGGCAATTGAAAAAGCAAAATCTATAAATCTCCCTAAAGAGAATATTGAAAGAGCAATAAAAAAAGGCATTGGCCAAATACCCGGTCAAAAATTAGAAGAAATTTTATTAGAAGCTTATGGTTCCGGAGGAATTGCTATTATTATTGAAGGAATCACTGATAATAAAAATAGAACCATAGGGGAAATTAAACAAATTTTAACCCAAAAAGGAGGTAAATTAGTTAGTGAAGGTGCGGTAAAATGGCTCTTTGAAAGAAAAGGATGTATTACAATAAATCCCAATAGCCAAACCCCAATAACCAAAGAAGAATTGGAATTAAAAGCGATAGAGGCTGGAGCTGAAGATATTTATTGGCATAATACCGGCCGCGAGGCCGAGCCTCGCCAAGGGCGGGATTTTTTAGATGTCTATGCCAAAATTGAAGACTTGGAAAGAGTAAAGAAAAACTTAGAAAAAAAGGGAATCAATGTTGAGTCAACAACCTTAGATTGGGTGCCTAAAGAAGAAATTAAAGTTGACCAAAACTCAAGAAAGAACTGCCAAAAGCTTTTTGAGGATTTAGATGAAAATGATGCAGTCCAAGAAATCTACTCCAATTTAGCTTCTTCCTGAGTTATTAGTTGCTCGCCTGTCAGCTAGTTCGCTCGCAGGCGAAGTCGGACGGGTAAATTGTAAAGTTGTCAGTTGCAAGTTATTAGTCATTAGTCATTTAGTTATTGTCAAAATTATGATTATCATAGGCATAGACCCGGGAATAGCCCATCTGGGATATGGCATCGTTAAAAAAGTGCATGGTAAAAAAAATAAGCTTCAAGCTATTGATTATGGCTGTATCATAACAAAGCCAGATTTAACTGACGGAGAACGATTAAGTAGAATAAACAACGAACTTAACAAATTAATTAAAAAATATAAGCCAGACATTATGGCTGTGGAAAATATTTATTTTTTTAAAAATTCCAAAACAGCGATGCCTGTGAGCCAAGCAAGGGGAGTAATTCTATTAACGGCGGCGAAAAAGAAAATCCCAATCTATGAGTTTACTCCCTTACAAATAAAAATGGATGTTTGTGGTTACGGTCGGGCGGAAAAAACTCAAATCCAAAAAATGGTAAAAATCCTATTAAACCTAAAAAAAGCGCCCCAGTCAGACGATGCGGCAGACGCTTTAGCAGCGGCAATTTGCTGTGCTAATTTTTTAAAAAATAAGATTGCCATTCAAAATTTGGGCGGGCAAAGAAAAACTTAGAAGGACCTCAAACTGGTTAACTATTTCTTTATTTTTACGAATTTCCTCTTACCAACCTGAATTACCGTTCCCTCTTTTATTTTAATCTCTTCCTTCCAATCATTTTTAACTTTTGACTCTTGATTTTTATTTTTTATCTTCACTCCTCCTTGCAAAATTAACCTTTTAGCTTCGGACATTGAGGAAGCTAATTTAGTTTTTGTTAGAAGGTCTAAAATATTCAAAATGTCTTCTTGAATCTTAGCCTCTGGAACCTTGGAGGGTAATTTTTTTTCTCTAAACACCTTCTCAAATTCTTTTTCTGCAACTTGGGCTGCTTTTTCACCATGAAAGAGGGCCACAATTTGTTTGGCTAATTTTGTTTTAACATCTCTCGGATTAACTTTTTTTTGTTCTAAATCTTTTTTAATTACCTCTAATTCTTTAAAGGGAATTCTGGTGCACAGCTCAAAATAATCGGGGAGTAATTTATCCTCCATCGACATTATCATCCCGTATATTTGTTGAGGGTCGTCGCTTATGTTAATAACATTTTGCCAACTAGTGGACATCTTCCTTCCATCCGGACCAACAATCATTTTTAAAGTCATAATATCCTGGGGTTTTTGCCCAAAGAATTTCTGAACCATCCTGCCGGTTTTTAAATTAAAAAGTTGGTCAAAACCCCCTATTTCAACGTCGGCCCTTATTGCCACAGAATCATAGCCCTGGAACAGGGGATAATATAGTTCATGTAATCCTATTGGTTTTTCTTTCTCCCATCTCTCTTTAAAATTCCTTCTTTGAATCATTTGTTGGGCAGTAAATTTCATAGAAATTAAAAGCAGGTTTTTAATAGTTAAGCGGCTTAACCATCGGCTATTATAATAAATCTCAGTCTTTTTAATATCTAAAATCTTGCTAATCTGGGGCAAGTAATTTTTCATATTTTGTTGGACTTCTTTTTCAGATAAAGGTCTTCTTGCTGAGGTTTTATCAGAAGCGTCTCCTATTTGAGCAGTAAAGTCTCCAATAATTAAAATAATCTGATGGCCTAATTCTTGAAAATCTCTCAATTTTAAAAGCTGAGCGGCTCTCCCTAAATGTATATTGGGACCAGTGGGATCAACGCCGTGTTTTACTCTTAATTTTTTACCAGATAATAATTTTTTCTTCAAACGGTCTTTATGGATAATCTCTTCTATCCCTCTTATAAGAAGCTCTTCTATTTTTTGGGGATTTACAATGGGTTTCATGTTTTATACCTTTTTATAGTTTAATAATACCTTAAATTTTAAATTCTGTAAAACATAATTGAGACAGGTTTTTGTTCTCAAAAATTAAAATGAGTGGTAAAATACATAAAGTATGCCCAAAAGAAAAAGGGTTCTCAAAATCTACCAACAAAGCAATAAAATAAAAAATGGCTTATTCTTTATTTTAAAAGTTGTTTTAGGGATTCTTGGTTCTCTTATTTTGGTTGGAGTGAGCATATTTCTTTTTTATGCCAAAGATCTCCCTAGGCCAGAAAAATTCACTGAAGCCCAATTAATCCAAGCTACAAAAATTTATGACCGAACAGGAGAAATAGTTTTATCCAGTATCTATCAAGAAGAAAAAAGAACTTATCTTGACTTAGAAAAATTCCCTGAAATTTTGAAAGAAGCCATAATAGCAACAGAGGATGCCAGGTTTTATCAACACCCGGGAGTTGATTTTAAGGCTGGTCTCAGAGCCCTGATGGTTGATTTAAAACTGAGGGCTCCTAAGCAGGGCGGTTCAACTATTACTCAGCAGCTTATTCGTTCTATTTTTTTAACTAATGAAAAAACGATTGAAAGGAAATTAAAAGAAATTATTTTAGCTATAGAATTAGACAAAAAATATTCCAAAGAGCAAATTTTAGAATGGTATCTTAATCAAATCCCTTTTGGAATCAATATTTATGGGGCTCAAGAAGCTTCTTTAACTTATTTTGAAAAACCTATCTGGGAAATAAGTCTTGCTCAATCAGCAATTTTGGCAGCAATAATCAAGGCTCCTAGTTATCTTTCTCCTTATGGAGAGCATTTAGATGAGCTGCTATCTCGGAAAAATTATGTTTTAAATAGAATGCAACAAGAAAATTTTATTGGTGAAGAAGAGGCGGAAGCTGCAAAAAAATCAGAAGTAGAGTTTAGCAAGCTTCCTAAAACTTTAGCCCCTCATTTTATAACCTTTGTCCGGCAACAATTAGAAGAAAAATACGGGGAAAAATTTTTAGAAACTAAGGGATTGAAAATTTACACCACTTTAGACTGGGGATTACAAAAAAAAGCAGAGGAAATCGTTAGAAAGGGGGTAGAAAAAAACAAGAAAGCCTTTGGAGCTTACAATGGAGCATTGGTAGCGATAGAACCAGAGAGTGGAGGAATTTTAGCTATGGTAGGGTCGGCTGACCCTAACGCAGAATCTTTTCCTTTAGGATGTAACCCAAGAAAGACTTGTAAATTTGTCCCCGATTTTAATGTTGCTACCCAAGGAGAGAGACAGCCTGGCTCCTCCTTTAAACCTTTCGTTTATGCTACGGCTTTTTCTAAGGGTTTTGACGATAAAACTATAGTTTTAGATGAAGAAACAAATTTTGGCGTCTTTGGGGGAAAAGCTTATATTCCTCAAAATTACGATGGCAGGTTCCGCGGGCCTGTTACCCTAAGAGAAGCATTAGCTCAATCGTTAAATGTGCCTTCGGTGAAGGTCTTGAACAATTTAGCCGGCCTAAAAGACAGTATAGGGCTAGCCAAATTAATGGGTATTACTACTTTAGAACAAGATCCTTCTTTTTATGGGTTATCCTTGGTTTTAGGAGGAGGAGGGGTAAAATTATTAGATATGGTTGCGAGTTATAGTGTTTTTGCCAATAATGGCTTTAGAATTTCACCATCCCCTATTTTAAAAATTGAAGACGCTAAAGGAAATATAATTTATCAAAATAAAAAAACTCCCAAAAAAGTTTTAGAGAGTAGTGTTTGTGATTTAATAACAGATGTTTTATCTGACAATCAGGCAAGGAGCCCAATATTTGGAGAGAATTCCAGTTTAAGGTTTGATGAGCAAAAAGTGGCAGTAAAAACTGGGACAAGCGACGATTATGTTGATGCATGGACTATTGGATACGCAAAAAATATTGTAACAGGGGTATGGGTTGGCAATAACGACAATAGCGCTATAGTAAGAGGATTAGGAATTTCTACCGCTGGTCCGATATGGAGAGCTTTTATGGAAGAAGCTATTAATAAGGATTAACTAAACAACTTACAACTTACAACTTTAGGTTGGTTTAATTGGCATTACGATATATAGATAAGTAGGATCACCTATCGGCTTTAAGACACCTGGTCCATTATTATCCTGGAGATCAAAAGAGACCTCAGAGCTTTTCATATTTAATAATCCATCTAAAATAAACCTCCAATTAAAAGAAGTTTCAATTTTTTCTCCTTCTATTTGGGCCGGCAAATTTGATTTACTTTCTCCAAAATCAGGGTCCTGGCTAAAAATTTCAATTATTTTTGTTTTGGGATTTATTTTTAATTTAACCTCATTAATCTTTCCGCTAAACAGGCTAGCCACTTTAATTTGCCTTATAAATTCTTCCCTATTTAAAATTATTTTAGTTTTATATTCTTTTGGGATTATGTCCTGATAAGAAGGATACTCCCCTTCAATTTGTCGAGAAATCAAATTAATTTCAGGATGGTCTGTTTCTTGAGAAAATGTTTCAAATAAAATTTGGGATTCTGAGAAATAAATTTTTATATTTTTTTGGGTTTCATCTAAAATATTTATTAATTCCCGCGCCGTTTTTTGGGGTAAGATAAAATTTACTTCTTCAGAAAGGATGTTTTTATATCCTGAGTTTTGAGAAAAATTCAAGGTTTTTTCCGCTAATCTAAAACTATCCGTAGCCACGAACTTTACTTGGTTTTTTAAAAAAGAAAAATAAATCCCTGAAATTTCAGGCCTAATTTGAGATAAACTCGCCATATTAATCACGTCAAGTAATCCTTGTTTGATTTTTTTATTATCTATTTCAATAAATTTTTCTTTTAAAAAACTAGGGATGATTGGAAAATCTTCTGCTGAAACGCCCTTGATTTGAGTTTTATAATTCTGACCCTCTATAAAAAGAGTTTTATTTTTTTCTTTAATGTTTATTTTTTCATCAGGAAAAGAGTTTATTAATTGATATAAAAACTTAACCGGAACGGCTATTTTTCCTTCTTTTTCAACTTTACACAATCCCCACCACTGGATTCCTATTTCTAAATCAGTAGCAGATAGTTTTAAAAAATTACCACTAGTATCTATAAGGACATTATTTAAGACCGGTAGGGTTAATGTTTTTCCTGGTATTTTCTCAGTTAGACTTAATCCTTTTTTAAAATTTTTACTTAAAATAATAATTTCCATAAAATTATATATTTAATAATAATTATTATATTTATATTATTTATATTTATTATTATTAATTATAAAGTTGTAAGTTGTAAATTATAAGTTATGTGTTGTAAGTTGTAAGGTTATTGGTCGTTAGTCGTTAGTTATAAGTTGTAAATTATAAGGGGAGAAAGTGTTAACTTTTAGTAGTATATTTGTTTTTAAATTTTTCAGTTTTTTTTACTCTTGAAATTAATTGACAATTTGTTTTTTTATTCTTTAACAATTTTTCAACAAATAGTCCACCATATTTTTAAATTTTTAAGCGCTGTAAACCCTCTGTAAAATTAATTCAACTTCTTGATTAAATTTTTCGTTTTCTTGAAATTCTTTTTCTATTAAATGACAGGCATGGATAACTGTGGTGTGGTCTTTCCCTCCAAATTTTCTGCCAATTGCTGGGAAAGAAAGATTTAACTCTTTTCTTAATAAATACATAGCTAATTGTCGGGGCCTGGCAAACTCTTTTTTTCGGGAAGAATAAAAAAAATTTTTATTGTCTAAATCATAAAATTCATTTATCACCTGGATTATCTTTGAGGGGTTAGTGAATCTTGATGGGGATACAATAATATTTCTTAATAATTTTTTAGTTTCTTCAAGGGTTGGAATTTTGCCGTTTATTTTTTTAAATACTATCAATCTATTTAAGGCGCTTTCTAATTCTCTAATATTTTTTTGTATATTGGTAGCAGCATACTCCAAGATTTTAACTGGAAAGTCCGCATTTTTTTCTTGACTTTTTTGTTTTAAAATAGCCAACCTTGTTTCATAATCAGGGAACCCAATATCTGCCACCATTCCTCCTTCAAAGCGCGATTTTAATCTTTCGGTAATAGCAGGGATGGCTTTTGGCGACCTATCAGAGGAAAGAACAATCTGTTTGTTTTCTTGATAAAGAGTATTAAAAATATGAAAGAACTCTTCTTGGGTTTTATCTTTGCCGGCAAAAAATTGCACATCATCAACAATTAAAATATCAATTTTTCTTAAGTCTGATTTTAATTCTTCAATATTATGATTTCTGATTGAGTTTACCACCATAGATATTAATTTTTCAGAAGGAATGTATCTTATTTTCTTTTGAGGTTTTATTTTTGAGGCTTCGTTACCCATTGCTTGTAAGAGGTGGGTTTTCCCTAATCCTACCCTTCCGTAAATAAATAAAGGATTATAAATTCTACCTGGGTCTTTGATTGCGGCAGTAGCAGCCGCTGTGGCTAATTCATTGAAAGGACCTACCACAAAATTCTCAAAATTATATCGAGGATTTAAATTAGTTTCTTTGTCAATTTCTAATTCCAAAAATCCCAATTGTCCAACCGATACATCGGGCGGTTCTGTTTTAGGGATACTTTTAACTTTTATTTTTACAGAGTCAACTTTGTAGGTTACTTCTTTTACGCTTTTATCTAAAGCCCAGAGAATTTTTAAAATTTCTTTATGATATTTTTGTTCCAACCACTCTTTAGAGAAAGAGTTAAGGACCGAAACAATGACCGCTCCGTTTTCTTTGGAAATTATTTTAGTGCCAGCAAACCAGGTAGCAAAATTTGCCGGGGAAGTATTGAGCTGAATTTGAGCTAAAACTGCTTGCCAAAGTTCCTCAAGGGTCATAACTTTAAATTCAAAATTATAAAATAATTTATTAATTCATTATTGCGGCT
>PETY01000022.1:0-4019 GCA_002780915.1 Candidatus Nealsonbacteria bacterium CG02_land_8_20_14_3_00_34_20
ACTTAAAATCCCTTGGATGAGAATCCGTGCGGGTTCGACTCCCGCCCTCGGCACCAACAAAAAACTCAACCTTAAAAGGTTGAGTGTGTTAGTTATAATATTCTATAATTAACTTCTTAAAACCTCAATATAGGTCTTTTTTGCCCCAAAGTTTAGAGCTTCCCAATAGGAGGCAAACCAAATGTCTACATGGTAATAACTTTTTCGGGGGTGCATCCTGTCTTCAACAACAAAAATTTTATCTCCGTAAATCTCAGGGATTTTAATTTTTGTTCCTATCGGCAAGAGATTATTTGCTACAATTCCTTCTCTAACCCAAGTTCCGGAAGCAGTAATATAAGGGGTTTCATCTGTTTCCCAGAGCGAAGAAGAATAACCTGTTAGCACTACCTCAATTTGTTCTTCCTGTTTTTTTGCTAAGCTCTCCAATAAAAAAGGAGAGTTTACTGTAAAACCTCCCAAAATGGTGTCTTGCTGAAAAAAGACTAAGTCTTTTTCTTTGAAGAGAGCTTCATTTAAGCTCGCCGAGAGTTCTTCTTCCCCAAGGTTTAATAGGGGAGAAAAAAGAAATAGTCCAACCGTTAAGATAATTATTAACTTTTTGAATTTGGACATAGAAACTCCCTTTAACAGGGATTTTATTATTTTAGACCTTAATAAAATTTTGTCAAGGTAAGTTGTTAATAGTTAATTGCTTGATTATCTATATTTTTTGTGTTATAAAAAATAATATGCAAAAAGAAATTTTTCAAAAATTAAGTGATTCCATAGAGGTTCCCAGGAGAGGAGATATTGTAGAGGGATTAATTTTGGCTCAAGAAGGGGTAGCTTTATTTGTGGATTTGGGCCCAGGCAAGGTTGGCATTGTTTACGGTGAAGAATATCAAAGAGCAAAAGATATTTTCAAAAAAATCAAAATAGGTGACAAAATATCAGCAAAAATCACAGAGACAGAAAACGAAGAAGGATTTATAGAACTTTCTCTAAAAGAAGCAATAGAAGAGACTAGTTGGCGAAAGATTAAAGAATTAAAGGAAAAAGGAGAGACTATTAAGGTAAAAATTTTAAAGGTTAATAAGGGTGGTTTAATTTCTGAAATTTTGGGCATTCCAGCATTTTTACCAACATCTCAATTATCTTCTGAAAATTATCCCCGAGTGCCCAAGGGAGACAAAAGTAAAATATTAAATAAATTGCAATCTTTTATAGATAAGGAGATAGCTGTTAAAATATTAGATTTTGATGAAAATGCAAGCCAGGTAATTTTAACCGAACACTCAGAGGAGAGTGAAAATGTTCAAAAAATTCTTCAGTCTTTAGAAGTTGGCGATGTAGTCGAAGGAGTAATTTCTGGGATAGTTGATTTTGGGGCTTTTGTAAAATTTTCTCCTCCTCAAAAAGAAAACTTAACTTCCAGTTTTCCTCTGCTGGAAGGATTAGTCCATATTTCTGAACTGGACTGGCAGTTAATAGAAAACCCGGTTCAAGTAGTAAAAGTTGGCGAGAAGGTTAGGGCAAAAGTTATTGATATAACCCAGGGGAGAGTTTCTCTTTCTTTGAAGGCTCTTAAAAAAGACCCTTGGCAGGAGCTTGATTATAAACCCCAAGATGTAATTAAAGGGAAAGTAGTGAAATTCAATCCTTTTGGCGCTTTTATTCAGGTAATTCTATCCCGTCAAAAAGGTCAAAATCAACCTAAAATTCAAGGATTAATTCATATTTCAGAATTTGGTTCGGAAAAGAAAATGAGGGAAATGTTATTATTTGAGAAGGAGTATAATTTCCAAATTTTAAGTTTTCAGCCCCAGAGACATTGGATGTCTTTAAGGCTGAAGTAAAGTTCTATGAAGAATCCTTTTAAAAGCCCAACGAAAAACTTGTTGCAAAATATTATTTTTGTAATTTTAATCTTTCTATTTTTAGGAGCTATTTTCAGTTTATTTGATTTTCCCAAAAAGTCAGAGACAGAGATTTCTATTACCCAGCTTGTTCAGGAAATTAACCAGGAAAAAGTCAAAGAAATAGTACTCTCGGGCAATAAGCTAAGTATTATTTATCAGGATGGAAGTAAAGTTTTAGTTAAAAAAGAGACAGGAGCTACTTTAGACCAGGCTTTAACCAATTACGGGGTGGACAAAGAGAAGTTCGCTAAAGTATCTATTAACTTCAAAGAAGAGTCAGGTACCTGGGTTTGGTTAGGACCCCTTTTAATGATAATTTTTCCTTTTTTACTGTTTGGACTTTTCTTTTTGTTAATTTTTCGACAGGCAAAAACAGGAGCGATGCAAGCCTTTGATTTTACCAAAGCCAGAGCCAGATTATTTGGAGCCGAAGGCCATTCTAAAGAAAGAATTACCTTTAAAGATGTGGCCGGCTTAAAAGAAGCAAAGGAAGAACTGATGGAAATAGTTGACTTTTTGAAGAATCCGAAAAAATTCTTGGCCATGGGCGCCAGAATCCCCAGGGGAGTATTGTTAATGGGAAACCCTGGCACCGGGAAATGTATAACAGGCAATTCCTTAATTTTTACAAACAAAGGGTTGATAGAAATAAAAAATATTCCAAAATATTTCAGCGTTGACAGTAAAACTAATCGCGTGTATGGAGCTAAGCTTCCAACGATAACTCTTAAAAATCCAAAGAATAAAATTAATTCTGCTTCGCATTGGTATGATTTGGGGGAACAAAAAACAATAAAGATAATCTTAAAACAAGGGCTTGATTTAGAGGGAACCCCAGAACATCCCATAGTCGTCTTGAATAAAAAAGGTAAGCTGGAATTTAAATCATTAAAGGAGTTAAAGAAAAACGATTTCGTAGCGATTAAATTTAACACCCAAATTTTTGGTTCGTCAAAAGACGTCAATGCGGATAGAGCTTATATTATGGGGCTTTTAACAGGTGACGGAAATCTGAGCCATAGCAGCCGAATAGGATTAACGAGTACAGACACAGAAATCGTTGATTCTTTTCGCAATTATATCTGCGATAATTATGGGGAAGATTTTAAGGTTGGAGTTGCTAGTGATGGCATTACTCAAACAGTTACTTCTTGGAAGATAAAAAAGGATTTATACAACGTTGGTATGTTGGCCCTTCTTTCTTATGACAAAACCATTCCCGATACGATTTTACAGGCACCAAAAGAAACAGCGATTGCTTTCTTACAAGGATTATTTGACACTGATGGCTATTTTGAAAGATACAATGTTGGCTACGCCACCATAAGCAAAAATTTATCTGACCAAGTAATGATGCTTCTTCTTAATCTAGGCATTGTTTCTCGTCGCCGCATCAAAAACAAAATTAACGAAAACCATCCAAACTCAGTTTACGAAATTACTATATCGGGAACATCCTTGAAAAGATTTAAAGAAACGGTCGGATTCAGATTGGGTCGCAAACAAAGACTATTAGAAGAATATTTGGCTAATCATGATACCGGCAACACAAATGTAGACCTTTTTCCGTATATCACTAATAAAATTGTAAAACAATGGATAAAACTAAGTAAGCGCAAATTAAGCAACTCGCATTTCGCAAGTTTGATAGACAAGATAAGAAATCGTGGTCAAATTTCCCGAAATTCTTTTAGAGAAATATTAACTTTATTTAAAAAATGTAAAAATAAGAACCCGACAACCGATTATTTACAAGCCCTTTACGATGCCAATTTATTTTTCTCTCCCGTCGAAAAAATTGAAAATGGACAAAATAGAGTATACGATTTTACTGTCCCCAAGCATCATTCTTTTATCTCAAATGGTTTAATCTCACACAACACTCTGTTAGCAAGAGCAGTGGCCGGCGAGAGCAATGTTCCATTCTTCTCAATTGCTGGATCAGAATTTATTGAGATGTTTGTTGGAGTTGGAAGCTCGCGAGTAAGAGATTTGTTTTCTACTGCCAAAAAAGCGGCTCCAGCCATAATCTTTATTGATGAACTTGACGCTATTGGCCGCCAAAGAGGAGCAGGGTTTGGCGGAGGCCATGACGAAAGAGAACAAACCTTAAACCAA
>PETY01000022.1:4045-18186 GCA_002780915.1 Candidatus Nealsonbacteria bacterium CG02_land_8_20_14_3_00_34_20
CCAAATCTTGGTTGAAATGGACGGTTTTGAAAGAGACACAAAATTAATTGTTTGCGCCGCGACGAATCGCCCGGATGTCCTTGACCCGGCGCTTCTGCGGCCAGGGAGATTTGACAGGAGAGTGGTTTTGGATATGCCGGATATTAACGACAGGGAAGATATTTTAAAAATTCATTGCCGAGGAATACCGTTAAGTCCAAATCTAAATTTAAGAGAAGTGGCCGAAAGAACTCCCGGTTTTTCCGGAGCAGATTTGGCTAACGTGGTTAACGAAGCAGCAATTTTAGCTACCAGAAGAAACAAACAACAGGTTTTTCAACAAGAATTTTTAGAATCGATTGAAAAGGTTTTATTGGGACCGGAAAGAAAGAGTCATATTCTATCTTCTAAGGAAAAAGAGATTGCCGCCTATCACGAAGCCGGCCATGCTTTGGTTTCCTCTTCGCTTTCGGAAGCCGAGCCGGTTAGAAAAATTTCAATCATATCCCGAGGAATGGCAGCAGGATACACCTTAAAAATGCCCAGTGAGGAAAGAAAGATTAAGACTAAATCGGAGTTTTTAGCCGAGCTTGCAACTTTATTGGGTGGATATTGCGCCGAAAAATTAAAATTTGGCGAGATTACTACCGGAGCAGCTAATGATTTGGAGAGGGCATCTGAGCTGGCGAGAAAATTAGTTAAAGAATATGGGATGTCCTCTTTGGGCCCGATTTCCTTTGGCGAAAAGGATGAACTGACATTCTTGGGAAAGGAAATTTCTGAACAAAGAAATTACTCCGAAAAAGTGGCTGCCGAAATTGATAAAGAAGTAGCTAAATTTATTAAAAATGCTGAGGTTCAAGCCAGAAAAATCTTGTTAAAAAAGAAAAAGTTATTGGAAAAAATTGCTCAAGTCCTGATTGAAAAAGAGACCATTGAGAGAGAAGAGTTTGAAAGATTAGCAAAACCAATAAAATTAAAAAAAGTTGAAAAAACCAAACCTTCGCTCCAAAAAACGAGAGCTCTGAAGGTAAAAATTATGCGCACGTAGCTCAGCGGCAGTAGCAGGGTCCTTATAAGGCCAAGGTCGCAGGTTCGAGTCCTGCCGTGCGCACTTGTTCTCCCAACTTTTTACTATGGTACGTATATATTCTGGAAAAAATTGGATTAAACGTACGCTAAATTATTATTTTTCTAAAAAGTTAGGAGGATAAAGGGCACTTGGCGCAGTGGTTAGCGCGCTGCTTCGACATAGCAGAGGTCGTGGGTTCAAATCCCTCAGTGCCCACAAAGGTTTATCTTAATTTTTAAATTCTTAAATTATGACTAATAAACTTGATATTTTTAACCAATCACAATTAAAAATGAAAAAAGATTTGCCTGATATAAGACCAGGAGATACTATTAGAGTCCATCAAAAAATTAGAGAGGCCCTAAAGGGACAGGGAGATAAAGAAAGAATCCAAATATTTGAAGGCATAGTGTTGGCAAGAAAACATGGTCACGGAATTTCAGCAACTATTACAGTAAGAAAAATTTCTTCCGGGATAGGGGTGGAAAGAATTTTTCCTATTTTTAGCCCCGCTGTAGAAAAGATAGAAATTTTAAAAAGAGGAAGAGTAAGGCGAGCTAAACTTTATTATTTAAGAGAAAAAAGTCAAAAGGAAATAAGAAAGAAATTGAGATAAAATAAGCCGAGGTGGAGAAATAGGTAGACTCGTATCCTTGAGGTGGATATGCCAGTAATGGCTTGCGGGTTCGAGTCCCGCCCTCGGCACTTGTCCTCCCAAATTTTTAGATTATAAAGTTAGGAGGACAAAGGGCGCTTGGCGCAGTGGCTAGCGCGCCTGCTTTACACGCAGGAGGTCAGAGGTTCAAATCCTCTAGCGCCCATAGAAAGCATTTTAACATTTTAGCCTATAAGCGCTGAGCAAAAAATGTTAAAATGTTAGTATGTTAAAATATTAATTTGAATAGGGCCGAGGTAGCCAAGGCGGTCACGGCGAATGTCTGAAAAACATTAGATCCCGGTTCGATTCCGGGCCTCGGCACTGCGGGCGTCGTATAATGGCTATTATGCAACCTTGCCATGGTTGATATGTGGGTTCGATTCCCATCGCCCGCTCAAGGAAAAATTAAATTAGCTTTATGAAAATTATTTGGCATGGGCATTCTTGCTTTCAAATAGAAAGCAGCCCTCAAAAAAATGAAAAACCTATTTCTTTAGTGATAGACCCCTTTTCCGAAGAAATTGGCTTAAAACTTCCTAAAATGGAGGCTGATATTTTATTAGTTACTCATGAGCATTACGACCATAACAACATTAAGGGAGTTTTAGGAAGCCCTTTTTTGATTACTGCTCCCGGTGAGTACGAACTAAAGAAAATTTTCATCCAGGGAATCTCTTCTTTCCATGACAATGTGGAAGGTAGCAAAAGAGGCAAGAACACTATCTATATTATTGAAGTGGAAAAAATAAAGGTTTGTCATTTGGGAGATTTAGGGCAAACAGAACTTTCTGCGGAGCAGTTGGAGAAAATTGGAGAGGTTGATGTTCTAATACTCCCGGTAGGTGGAACTTATACTATTGGCGCCAAAGAAGTTCCCAGAATTATCTCTCAAATAGAACCAAAAATTGTAATTCCAATGCATTACCAACTTCCAAAAATAAAGATAAAATTAGACACAGTAGATTCTTTTTTAAAAACGATAGGCAAGAAGGAGATAAAACCTCAGGATAAATTAAAAATCCAAAAGAAAGATTTGGACAGAGATGGTTTTGAGGTGGTAGTTTTAACCCCTAAATAAGAGATGAAGATATGAACCAGCCGGCGCTTCGTGACTCCTTGTAATTACTTGGCAATTAAGAAAAAATTGAAAATGAAAATTCAGAATTTGTCTTTGAATAAAAAGAAAATTATTTTTTGGGTAACGGTGTTGGCAGTAGCAATTTTTTTATTTTTCTGGTGGGGGAAAAATATCCAAGAAAGAATTGAACAATTTAATGCCAGTCAGTTTTTAGAAGAATTAAATTTCCCCCAGATTAAAGAGGAAAAGGAAACCTTCAATGCTATAGGAGATAAAAAAGGTCAATTAGAAGAACAAATTCAAGAATTGGAACAAGTTTTAGAAAAAGAGACCAAAAAGTGAAATTTTTAATAAAAGGATAAATTATGAAGGAAGAAAAATTAGATAAAGAAATTGGCAAAATAAAGCTCAGGGGAATTACAGAAGAAATGAGAGAAAGTTATATTGATTATGCAATGTCAGTTATCGTTTCTCGGGCCTTGCCTGATGTTAGGGATGGTTTGAAGCCAGTCCATAGAAGGATTTTGTATGCGATGTTAGAAGATGGTTTACGGCACGATGCCAAATTTAGAAAATCGGCCACGGTTGTGGGTTCGGTTTTAGGCCGCTACCATCCTCACGGCGATCAAGCTGTTTATGATTCTCTAGTAAGAATGGCTCAAAATTTCTCTTTACGCTATCCCTTAGTTCAGGGTCAAGGCAATTTCGGAAGCGTAGACTCGGATCCGCCAGCTGCTCAACGATACACTGAATGCCGGCTTTCAAAAATTGGGGAAGAAACGCTTAGGGATATTGAAAAAAATACAGTTGATTTTATTGATAATTACGATACTACCAGGAAAGAACCCGTTGTTCTGCCCTCACCTTTACCTCAACTGCTTTTAAATGGGTCTATGGGGATTGCTGTAGGAATGGCTACTAATATTCCTTCTCATAATTTAAAAGAAGTTTGCGAGAGCGCGATTTATTTATTAGAGCATCCCGAAGCAGACACAGAAGACCTTTTTAAATTTATCCAGGGACCAGATTTTCCGACTGGTGGAACCGTCTTCAATAAAGAAGAAATAATCTTTGCTTATTCTCAGGGCAAAGGCGCCATTTTGACGCGGGGAAAAGCAGAAGTTATAGAAAAAGAGAAAGGAAGATTTAGAATTGTGATTACTGAAATTCCTTACCAGGTGGATAAATCATCTCTAATTCAACAATTTGCCAATTTGGTTCAGACAAAAAAAGTTGGGGGCATTAAAGATATTAGAGATGAATCCGACAAAGAAGGAATGAGAATTACCATTGACCTTCAAAATGGAAGTATTCCCCAAAAAGTTTTAAACTCTCTTTATAAATTTTCTGACCTTCAAAAAACCTTTCATCTGAATATGTTAGCTTTAGTTGATGGAATTCAGCCCAAAGTTTTGAATCTAAAAGAAGTTTTAGAATATTATCTTTTGCACCGACAGGAGGTAGTTTCAAGAAGAACAAAGTTTGAGTTAGAGCGAGCTAAAGCAAGAGCTCATATTTTAGAAGGGATTTCTAAAGCCTTAGACAAAATAGACGCTGTGATTGCTACTATTAGAAAATCAAAAGATAAAGAAGATGCTAAAAAGAATCTTATCCAAAAATTCAAACTAACTTCGCTGCAAGCAGAAGCAATTTTAGAAATAAAACTTCATCAGTTAGCTCGTTTAGAAAAAGAAAAAATAGAAACAGAACTTGCCCAAAAATTAAAAGAGATTAAAGAACTGGGAGCAATTTTAAAAAGTAAAGAAAAAGTAAAAGAGGTTATTAAAGAAGAATTACTTGAGGAAATAAAAATTTTTAGCGATGAGCGAAGAACAAAAGTAGTTTCGGCCGGACCCGAAAAAATTTCCGAAATAGACATTGTTCCTCAAGAGGATACCATTATTACCTTAACTAAAGACGGTTATATTAAAAGAATTAACCCATCTTTATATCATAAACAAATAAGAGGAGGAAAGGGAATTTTAGGCATGAAGACTGCTCAGGATGATGTGGTTTGCCACTCTCTTTTAACCAAAACCCATGACTCAATATTTTTCTTTACCAATTCTGGGAAGGTTTTCCAGACCAAAGCTTATGAAATTCCAGAAGCCCAAAGAACCAGTCGGGGCAGAGGATTGATGAATTTTTTAGAAATTTCTTCTAAGGAACCAATCCTTTCTCTATTATCTATTAGTAAAGCTGACAAAGATTCGGATGCAAAATATTTAGCAATGGTTACTAAAAATGGTATAATTAAAAGAACGTCCCTGGAGGATTTTGAAAATATAAGAAGAGGAGGCTTGATTGCTATAAATTTAAGAACGAAAGACGCGCTTCGCGGGGTCGAAAAGACTACAGGAGAAGATGAGATTATTTTGACCACTAAAAAAGGGCAGGCTATTTTGTTTTCAGAGAAAGAAATAAGACATATGGGGAGACAGGCCTCTGGGGTGAGGGGTATAAGGTTGAAAAAGCAAGACGAGGTAGTAGGGATGAATATAATAAAGCAAAAAGTGGAAAGCGCAAAGCGGAAAGCAGAAGAATCAAAAGTCAAAAGATATTTATTGGTTGTTACAGAAAATGGGTATGGGAAAAGGACAGATTTAAAAGAATATCGCAAACAAAAAAGAGGAGGAATAGGAATTAGGACAGCTAGAGTAACTAATAAAACAGGAGATTTAGTAAAAACTCAAATTATTGACCAGCAAGAAGATTTAATTGTAATTTCTCAAAAAGGGAAAGTGATTAGAACTAAAATTGGCAGTATTTCAAAATTGGGCAGAAACGCTCAAGGAGTAAGAATAATGAGGTTAGAACCGGGAGATAAGGCAGCATCAGTAATTTGTATTTAAACTTACAACTTAAAACTTAAAGCTAAAAGCGAAAATAAATGAATAATTTTCTTAATCCAAAGGAAATTTTAAATCAACTTGAATTAAGACAGGATATGGTTGCTGCTGATTTTGGTTGTGGCTCTGGAGGATGGGTAATACCTTTGGCTAAAATTTTAGAAAAAGGAAAAATTTATGCTATAGATATTTTAGAAGAACCCCTTTCTGCCCTGGAGGGGAGAGCCAGAAGTGAAAATATTTTTAACATTGAAAGGATATTGGCAGATGTAGAGAAAGGTGTTAAAATAAAAGACAATAGCGTGAATTTAGTTTTAATGACTAATCTTTTATTTGAGGCCGAAAATAAAGAAAAAGTTTTGCAGGAAGCAAGAAGGATTTTAAAAGAAGATGGCAAAATTTTAGTAGTTGACTGGAAAAAGGAAACTATTCTTGGTCCAAAAGAGGATAAAATTTCAAAAGAAGAGGTAAAAGAGTTAGCAGAGAGAGTTGGTTTGATTTCAGAAAAGGAATTTGCAGCAGGAAAATATCATTGGGGATTAATATTGAAAAAATAAAAATATGAAAAAAATCCCAAAATTGCTAATAAGAGGATTAACATTTTTTCTTTTTATTGTTCCTTTGTTTGCGCTGGCTTATCAAATAAAAATAGAAAATCCCTTAAATGCTTCAGATTTTAAAGAATTAGTGAACAATATCATTACTTTTATTTTTTATATCGCTACTGCTTTGGTTCCTTTAATGGTAATCATAGGAGGATTAATATTTGTAACCGCCGGCGGCGATCCCCAAAAAATCCAGCAGGCAAAAAATTTAATTTTATATACAGCTATTGGCTTTGCTATTATCTTGTTAGCTCGAGGCTTGGTTGCATTTTTAACTGGTCTGTTGTAGAATTATTAAAAGTAGAAATAAAATAAAAGGTCGAAACCTTCAGTTTAATAAAAAATAAATAAATAGAAAAATGAAAAAAATTGCTTTAATATCTTTATTGGGAATTTTATTAGTATTTGGAGTTCTGCCTTTGGCAATTTCTGCCCAGGGAGAAGTTCCCACCCAATGTACGATGAGTAAAAACGTAGGGATTACAGGTTGTCCTGGTATAGGCGGAGTTTGTGTTTATTCTACTACACCTCTATGTGGTGTCTGTTGTTTGATGAACACCATTTATAGTATTACTGATTGGATTTTTGTCTTCCTGCTGGCAATAGCTGTGATTATGATTATTATGGGTGCTTTCAGTTTTGTAACCGCTGGTGGCGATCCTGAGAAGACGATGAAAGCAAGAAATTACATAATGTATGCCGCTATTGGAATTGTGGTTGCTCTTTTAGCTAAGGCAGTCCCAGCAATGGTAAAAATGATAGTTGGTGCTTAAAAAAGTAAGACAAAGTTGAGCAAGATATTTTGCTTTATATCTAAATTTAGGAAGGGTTGGGCTTGCTTGCCTGCCGGCAGGCAAGCCTGCCCCACTTTTCTTTAAAGGACAGTCCCAAAAAAAAGGACAGTTTCTAAGCGAGTTCCTGAGCGGATGCGGTGAAATTGGAAGACACATGTCCCGCCTTTATGCTCCTGTGGCGGAACAGGAATACGCGCAGCGCTTAGGACGCTGTCCTGTAAGGGTTGCAGGTTCGAGTCCTGCCAGGAGCACCAGTGAGGAAATAATGTAACGAGGTCGGACATCGTTACATTACTATTATAGGAAATTAAAAAATGGCAGAGAAAAATTCTCTGCCATTTTTAAAAGTTGTTTGTTTCTATCCTTCAATAATTATTTTTTTCTTTTTCTCTCTTTCAATTTTCGGCATTCTGATAGTTAAAATTCCTTCTTCCATAGTAGCTTTGACTCTGGATGGGTCTATCTCCCGGGGTAGAATAACTTCTCTAGAAAAAGGTCCGAAATAGCACTCCTTGCTAAAGTAATTTTTTTTACTATCCTTAGTTGGATTTTCTCTCTCGCCCTTAATAATTAATACATCATTTTCTAAAGAAATATCTAACTCCTTAGCTTGCACTCCAGCTATAGCAGTTTGAATTATCAGCTCTGTTTCTGTTTCATAGATGTCTGCGCTCAGTTGTCCCTCAGAAATTTTCCAATCTCTTTTTTCTTCAGAGCTTTTGTTCTCTAAAATTTCTTTTTTCTGATTCTTTTTTAATTTTTCAAGAAAAGCCATATTCATATTTTACCTGCCTGCCTAAGTTACCGAAGGTAACTCAAACAGGCAAACGCTTTTTAATTTTTTTAATTTTTTAAAAGCTAAAAAGATAATGAAAATTGTGCCGGCCAGAAGGATAACCGGACCAAAAATTTGAACTAATCCTTCTGTTTTCATTATAAAGAAATTATAAAACCCGTGCAAGAGGGTAGCCGAGGTTAATCCTAAACCGAAGAATAGTTTTCGCCTTTTTATTTTCCAGAAAGATATTGCTAAAAAATATCCTAAAATTCCTGCGCAAAGAGCGTGTAGCAGGGTTGCTCCCAAAAAGCGAGCCATGGCCAGCAAATAAGGTCCATAAAATATTTCGAATTCTTGGCTAGAAAAGACTAAGATATTCTCAGCAGCGGCAAAACCTAATGCAGCTACCATCATATATAAAGGAGCATCAATTGGCTCATCGAAATCAGGCTTTCTAAGAACTCCTATCCTAACTACTAAGTACTTAAACAACTCTTCTACCAAAGCTATCGCCACAAAAAATCTTAGAAATAAGGTTAGAGGAGGAAAAAGAGCAATTTTTTCCAGAATATTTAAAGAATATCTCTCTATAAGAAATACAGGTATGGTTGAGAGGATGCCTAAAAGAAAAATTTTTAGCACTCGTAAATTAGGTTCAGGATTTTTGTCTTCTCTTAAAAAAAACAGCAGCCAAATATAACTGGGTAAAATTGCCAAGAGAATATATAAGAAAAAACTATAGCCCATATTTTATTCTTAAGTTAGCATTAGCTTTAATTTTTTGCCAGGAAGTGGTTTTGGTTTCCCATCGAAGCAAAGCCGTGGCTCCTATCATCGCTGCGTTATCAGTACAGAATTTGGAATCTGGAATTAGAAATAAGGAATTAGGAATTTCTTTTTTGATTTTTGACTTAAATTGTTTTTTCAATTCATTATTAGCGGCTACTCCGCCGCCCAAGATTATGGTTCTTGCCTTAAAGTTTTTAGCGGCTTTAAGGGTTTTGGAAATTAAAACATCAATGACTGCCTGCTGAATTTCAGCAGCCATTGCCCGAATATATTTCTTGTTTTTCGTTTTTCGTTTTTCGTTTTTCACTTTATACAAGACAGCAGTTTTTAATCCAGAGAAACTAAAATCATAATTTTTGCTGTGGAGCATTGGTCTGGGCAATTTAATTTGGAATATAGAATCTGGAATCTGGAATCTGGAATTAATATTTTTTGCGGCTTCAGCGTCGATAGCTGGCCCTCCAGGGTAGCCTAATCCTAAAATTCTTGCTGTTTTATCAAAACATTCTCCGGCAGCATCATCCCGCGTTTCCCCAATTATTTTATATTTTCCAATATCATTCATCAGAATTAACTGAGTGTGTCCACCCGAAACTACCAAACAAATTGCCGGAAAAATATTTTGAAAATTAGAAATTGAAAATTGAAAATTTGAGCTAACTTTTGGTAAAAAGTTAGCGATGATGTGCGCTTCAATATGATTGGCTGGGATTATTGGTAAATTCCACCAAAAAGAGAGAGACTTGGCAAAATTTACTCCCTGCCATAAGCAGGGTTCAAGCCCTGGCCCTATGGTCACTGCAATGGCATCTATTTTAGGTTTTTGATAAATTTTTAGAAATTTTGTTAGATTTTTTAGTAAATCCGAGTCTCCTCTTAGAATTTTTTTTAAGGTTTGGAAAGAAGAACCAGTCGGCGCTTCGCGCCTCTTTGTAATTGCTCCACAATTAAGGAAAATTTTTCTGAGTAACCCTGCTTTTTTTAGCGCTTTTTTTAATACCGGTACCAAGTTTTTCTGATGCTCCCGTTTGGCTAGAGTAGGATAGATTCCTCCATATTTTCTATGAATTTTTACTTGAGGAGAGACAATATTTGATAAAATTCTGAATTTTGGTTCTACTTTCCCTTTTTTACCTTCTATTAAGCTTATACAGGTATCATCGCAAGAGGTTTCAATGGCTAAAACTTTCATATTTCTTTACATTTATTATAGTTTAATATAAGATAAAAGGAAATCTTGGCCCTATCGTCTAGTGGTTAGGACATTGGGTTTTCATCCCAAAAACCGGGATTCGACTTCCCGTGGGGCCGCTTTTAATAGTTTAATGAATGAAAAATATTATCTTAAAATTGGAAGAGCCTCTGACCTGCAGAATAAAAAAGAGAGAATGGTTTATCGTTTTTTTGAAATTTTACCAGGAGCCCTAAGCTATACTGTTTTATTTTTAGCCATCTTTCTTTCCTGGAAGCTTCCCTTAGCGGTGGCTTTTTTTATTATTATTTATGATGTTTATTGGTTGTTTCGAACCATATATTTTTCCTTCCATTTAAAGGCAGGTTATACAAAAATGAGAAAGTACGAAAAATTAGATTGGATTAAAAAACTTAATCAGCTGCATCTTCAAGGTAATGGGCTTAAGATTAAATCTTGGCAGGATATTTATCATCTGATAATTCTTCCTATGTATGATGAGTCCCAAGAAGTGGTTAGAGGGGCTTTTTTAGCCTTGGAGCAAACCGACTATCCCAAAGATAAATTGATAGTAGTTTTAGCCTGTGAGGAGCGGATGAGAGCTCATGCCAGGAATATAGCAGAATGCATTGAAAGGGAGTTTGGAGAAAAATTTTTTAAATTTTTGGTAACCTGGCATCCAGCAAGTTTACCAGGCGAGATTGCAGGCCATGGTTCAAATGATGCCTGGGCAGCGAGAAAAGCCAAAGAGCTTATTATTGATACTTTGAGAATTCCTTATCCGAACATTATTGTTTCTTCTTTAGACGCAGACACCTGTGTTTTTCCAAAATATTTTAGTTGTTTAACCTATCATTACTTAACAGCTAAAAAACCTACCAAAACAAGCTATCAACCAATTCCTCTCTATATTAATAATATCTGGCAGGCTCCTCCAATCTCTCGGGTTTTTTCTTTTTCCTCAAGCTTTTGGCATACTATGAATCAAGAGAGGCCGGAAAAATTGATTACTTTTTCTTCCCATGCGATGAGTTTTAAGGCTTTGGTTGAAGTTGATTTTAAACAGACCAATGTCATTTCCGACGATTCTAGAATTTTCTGGCAGTGTTTTTTAAGATATGATGGAAATTATAGAACTGAACCAATTTTTTATCCTCTTTCAATGGATGCAAACTGCGCCCAGAGTTTTCTAAAAACTATGGTAAATATTTATAAACAACAAAAAAGATGGGCTTATGGAATGGGGGAGATTCCTTATTTTCTTTTTGGATTTTTGAAAAATAAAAAAATTTCTCTCTCTAAAAAAATTTCTTTAAGTTGGGAAATAATTGAGGGGCATATATCCTGGGCAACTTCAGCTATTTTAATTTTCCTTTTGGGTTGGCTGCCATTGGTTTTAGGGGGCAGTGAATTTTCCCAAACCCTGGTTTCCTATAATTTACCCAAAATTACCGGTTTTCTTTTAACTATAGCTATGATAGGGTTGGTTGGTTCTATCTATTTTAGTATGTTACTGCTTCCTCCTAAACCTCCTGATTATGGAAAATATAAATATGCATTTTTAGTTCTGGAATGGTTTCTAATTCCTTTTACTATGATATTCTTTACGGCTTTACCGGCTCTTTCGGCTCAGACCCATTGGCTGCTGGGCAAATATATGGGATTTTGGGTAACTCCCAAGATAAGAAAATAATTTTTTTATTCTAAGTGGACTTTTTCCTCAAATACTTCTAATCTTCTTTTCAAGGTTGAATATTTTCTCAATTCAGAATCTTCTTTTAGAATTTCTTTGGCTGCTTCTCTTGCCTTTTCTACTAATTTAATATTTTTTAAAGCAGACATTGCTAAATCAGGGAGTCCCCATTGTTTTACTCCAAAAAAATCTCCCGGTCCCCTAATTTTTAAATCCATTTCTGAGAGCTCAAATCCACTATTACAATTAATTAATGCTTTAAGTCTCTCTTTGGTTTTTTTGCTTGAGGATTCAGTAAATAAAAAACAAAAGGATTGTTTCTTGGACCTGCCTACCCTCCCTCTAAATTGATGCAGCTGGGCCAATCCGAATCTTTCCGTTCCTTCTATTATCATTATAGTTGCATCTTTAACATCAATACCTACCTCCACTACCGAGGTTGAAACTAAAATATCAAATTTTTTTTGTTTAAACTCTCTCATAATACCTTCCTTTTCTTTAGGAGTCATTTTCCCGTGAAGCATTTTCACTTTTAGGTCAGGAAAAACTTTTTCTGATAAAATTTTATACTCTTTTTCAACTGATTTTACTTCATCTTCTTTTTCTTCTATTCTTGGGCAGATTACAAAGATTTGCCTTCCATTTTTTGCTTGACTTCTCGCAAACTGATAAACTTTTTCTCTTTTTTGGGGAGAGACTATTTCGGTAATCACTTTTTTTCTTCCTTTGGGAAGTTCGTCAATAATAGAAAGATCTAAATCTCCCCAAATAGTTAAAGTTAAACTCCTTGGAATCGGAGTAGCTGTCATTGATAAAAGATGAGGGATTTTCCAATTAGTTTTCTTTCCAGCTAATTTTGCTCTTTGCTCTACTCCAAATCTATGCTGTTCATCAATAATTATTAACCCTAAATTTTTGAATTTTACTTTATTCTCCAAAACTCTGAGTGAAGAGGATTTTCCCTTTTTTATGGGAGTAATTAAGGCATGGGTGCCAATTAGAATATCAATTCCTCCAGTCTTAGTTTTTTCTAAAAGTTTTTGACGAGAAATTTCAATCGTGCCTGATTTTAATTTTCTTGAATAAAATTTGTCTTCGTTACCAGTTAAAAAACCAATATTGACCGAACTACTAAAGCTTCGCTGCTGATTAAAAATCTGAAAGAAAGTTTGAAAGTGTTGTTTAGCTAAAATTTCAGTTGGAGCCATCAAAGCAACCTGATTCCCAGCTTTTATAACATTAATAGAAGCAATGGCAGATACTACTGTTTTGCCAGAACCAACATCTCCTTGAAGTAGTCGATTCATAGGATAAGGTTTTTCTAAATCCTTTAAAATTTGCCAAGAGACTTTTTTTTGAGCCGAGGTTAATTTAAAGGGTAGGGATTTTACAAATTCTTGAATTAGAGGAACATTGATAGGGAAGCTTTGAGCTTTTGCTTTAACCATCTTGGCCCTCCTTTTTAAATTGAAAAGAGAAATAAAAAAAAGTTCTTCAAAAGAAAAACGATTTTGGGCAGCCCTTGCCAATTTTAGAGAATCCGGAAAGTGAATTTGCCAAAGAGCTGAGCTAAGATTTAAAAGTTGCTCTTTCTTTCTAATTATTTCAGGCAAAGTTTCGGGTATTTTATTTTTGAATCTAAGAAGAAGCGGCTTTAGAATGTATCTCAGCCATCTTGAGGATAATCCTTCTGTTTCAGAGTAAACTGGGACAATTCTTCCCAGATGAGTTAATTTAGCATCCTGGATTTTATCTTCTGTCTCTGGAATTTTTTCATAGACAGGAGAGCTTAAATAGGCTTGTTTATCGCCCAGGACTATTTTCCCTGCCATTATTAATTTGTCTCCTTTTTTTAGTACTTTTATTAAATAAGGTTGATTAAACCAAATAACTTGGATTGCTCCTGAATCGTCCTCTACAATCGCTTTAGTCAAAATTATTTTTCTCTTCCATGTTCTTTCTTGCTTTATTTCTAATATTTTTCCCTTGAAGCAACTTCTTTCATTGAGTTTTATTTCTTTAATTTTAGTTATTTTTGAAAAATCCCCATAATGATGAGGAAAATAAAATAAGAGTTCTCCTAAGGTTTTAATGCCCAACCTGTTGAGCCTTTTTTGATACTTAAGACCAATTCCAGGAATTTTTTCAACGGGAGTAGAGAAATTCATAAATGAAATTTTTATATCCTTGGGAGAGTTTTACCTTGTACTCCACACAAATTTTATTGCGCCCCCGGAAGGAATCGAACCCTCATCTTAACTTCCGCAAAGTTACGCTTTATCCATTAAACTACGGGGGCGTTGTATTTCTAAAATTATCATAAAATTTACTTAAAATCAATTGACTTTATTTAATTTGATTGTTAAAATGGGCGCTATTGCTTGTTTCAAAAATCCAAAACACTTGAAGAGATATCTAAAAGTAAGATATGATAAAATAGAGTTGTTAGGAGGAGTTGCATAATGGTATTGCAATAGGTTGCTAACCTATCGCGGTCTAAAAAGCCGCTTGTGGGTTCGAGTCCCACCTCCTCCGCAGGTTTTTATTTTTCGGAGAGAACGGATTTTAAAGGAGGAGTGGTAGAGTGGACGATTACACCGCACTTGAAATGCGGAGTCGTTGTAAAACGACCGCAGGTTCGAATCCTGCCTCCT
>PETY01000033.1:0-250 GCA_002780915.1 Candidatus Nealsonbacteria bacterium CG02_land_8_20_14_3_00_34_20
AGCGTAAATTTTCAGAAGTCAGCGTCAGGGTTTTCCCGAAAATAGGTTCTAACTTTTTCGAACAAGCACCACATTAGACGATTTACTTTTTCCTCGCCTCTCGCTCCGCTCGGGGCTCGGGCTTCGGCGGGCAGAAAATAAAGGTAATAAACGAAATTTTTTAAATTGTCGGTGTAGTATAAAATTAAAAACTTCTAAAAGATATGACTAAATATTTCATCTATTGCCGGAAATCAAGCGAGGACGAGGA
>PETY01000033.1:509-6941 GCA_002780915.1 Candidatus Nealsonbacteria bacterium CG02_land_8_20_14_3_00_34_20
ATAATCTCTCCCATGCGAAGGGAGTGTTCTGCCATTGAACTATGGGCCCAAAATCGGGGCACCCAGATTTGAACTGGGACTTCTGACACCCGAAGCCAGTGGGCTGCCATTACCCCATGCCCCGATATTATGTATAATCTTTGAATTACGAAATTCCAAATAACAAATTCCAAATAATAAATAAATTCCAAATTCCAATAACCAAATAAAATTAAAAGAAATTGACTAAATAAATGTCCAATTTTCAATTTTAAATTTTCAATCAATTTTCAATTTTTAAACATTTAAAATTCATTTAAAATTTATCATTTAAAATTTATTTAAAATTTGAAATTTACCAAGAAAGCTGCTCTCTTTGCGAATTGATAAGTTCTTTCTTCTAAATCATATTGTTTGGAATTTGGGATTTCAGTCATTGGCGCTTGTTTGTTATTTGGCGCTTGTAATTTGGCGCTTGCTTTGAATTACATTTTGTAATTCAAGGGTATATTGTAAAACGTGAAACATTAAGTAACCCAATATTTCTTTTTGGTCATCTCATCTCGTTTTACCTCTATTTTTTCTCGTTCTTCTCTGGCTTTTTGAGCCAAAGAACTAATCTCTTTTTCTGATAGACAACCTAATTTTCTAATTTCCTTTTCTAAAATTTCTTTTTTATTTTTCCCGGGGTCAGATAAAACTTGTCCCAAGAGAATATCTAAAACTTGTCCTATTTTTGCTCCCGGTTGAATTTCTAAAATTTTCATTACTTCATTTCCATTAACCTTGAGCATCTTTGCCGAAATAGGATCCTGAGAAACTTTTTCTATTATATATTTTAAATGCCTTAATTTATATGGTTCTGCCTTAGGACAACCAGAGCCAATTCTATCTGCCATCCTTACTTGTAATAATTCTTCCATATTTTCAGGACCTACTTTAAACACCAGTCTTCTGACCGAGGATTCCCCGACTTCATCAACATTGTAATAAAAAAGATGATATCTTACCAACCTAACAATTCTTTCTTGGTCTTTTTTTGAGAACTTCAAACGATTAAGAATGTGGGAAGTCATTTTTGCCCCAACAATTTCATGTCCATAAAAAGTGGCATCCTGCCCTTCTCCCTGTTTTGTTCTCGGTTTGCCAACATCATGCAAAAGGGAAGATATTCTTACATATATATTAAATTTCTTTTTAGCAGCATAATCTAAACAATGGAGAGCATGCTCATAGCAGTCATAGATATGGTGTTTATTTTGGCTCACCTGGAAACCCTCTTCAATTTCGGGAATAATGTGTTTTAAAAGTCCTAACTCTCTTAGCAGCTCTACGCCCTTAGCCGGGGCATCGCTCATAATAATTTTAAGGAACTCATCTCTAATCCTTTCTTTGGAAACCGCTTTGAGCCAGAAAAAATTTTCTTTAATGGCTTCAGCCGTCTTTTCTTCAATTTTAAAACCTAAAGTAGTAGCTAATCTTACAGCTCTAAGCATCCTTAAAGCGTCTTCATTAAAACGGTCTTCTGGATTTCCAACCGCCCTTATTATCTTATTTTTGAGGTCTTGTTGACCATTAAAAGGGTCTATAATTTTCAATTTACAATTTTCAATTTTCAATGAATTTTCAATTTTCAATGCGATTGCGTTGACAGTAAAATCTCGGCGAGCCAAATCTTCCTCAATGGTTTTGGCAAATTTTATTTCATCGGGGTGACGCTTATCAGTGTATTTAGCCTCTGACCTATAAGTTGTTACCTCAATAATATCGTAAGGAATTTCTTCTATCTTGCCGCCACGAGCTTTAGATTTTCGCGGCCATACTACTCCAACAGTCCAAAATTCATTTTCATAAAAGGTTTTGAGGTTTGCTTTTTTCATTATTTCTTGGGTTTCTTCGGCTTTAGCATTGGTTGTTACGTCCCAATCAGAGGGCTTTGCTCCTCTTAAAATATCCCTTACGCATCCCCCAACAATATAAGCTTCAAAGCCTTTTGCTCTGAGTTTTTTTATTACCAGCTCTACCTCTTTAGGAATTTTAAATTTAGTTTCTTTTTCTTGCATTTTTTTTATAGAAAATGGGCAAGAAGACCACCGATTTCAATCGGTGGATGAATTGCCCTTTTTATGGTATCATAAATAATAATGAAAAAGCAAATTCTAAAGAAGACCTACAAATATAGGCTATATCCAACTAAAGCTCAACAAGATATTCTTGAAAAACATCTTTCCCTTTGTCGTTGGTTGTATAATCATTTTTTAGAAGAAAGAAAAAATACCTATCAGAAAGACAAAATCAAGATTACCTGTTATGACCAAATCAAGAAAATTCCAGGACTTAAAAAAGAAAAGCCATCGGTTTTAACCGATGGTAGTTCACTCTAATTCAAAAATCTCTGATTGGCAACCCTAAATCTTATAACTTATAACATTATCATAGGTTCCAAGTTCTAAGTTATAAACTTGACAGGATTTTTTGTTTTGCTAAGCTGATAAAAGATGAAAGATTAAAGAATTTATTGTCCGAAGGAATTCGGACATTTTTATTAGCAGGGGCGTGGAAAACCGAGAGTCGTCAGTTGTCAGTTGTAAGTTATAAGTTGTTAGTTGTAAGTTGTATTAATTATGGATCTTAAATCTTTTGCCGTAGCTGTTAGCCAGATTGCCGAAGAAAAAGGCCTGTCTCAGGGAAAAGTTTTAGAAACAATAGAGCAGGCCTTAGCCGCGGCTTATAAAAAAGAATATGGGCAAAAAGGTCAGCTCATTCGGGCTAAACTTGACTCTAAAACCGGCCAGGCCAGTTTTTGGCAGGTGAAATTAGTAGTAGATGATTCTATGATTTATTCTGAAAAAGAGATAGAAGCGCTAAGAGAAAGAAAAAAAGAAACTACTCAGCCCCAGCAGCAAGATATGCAAGATATGCAAGATATGAAGCTCAGGTTCAATCCGGAAAAACATATTATATTAGAGGAAGCTAAAAAAATAAAGAAAAAGATAAAGCCGGGAGAAGAACTAAATTTTCCCTTAAAGGAAAAAGAAGATTTCGGAAGAATCGCTGCCCAAACAGCCAAACAAGTAATTTTACAAAAAATCAGAGAGGCAGAAAGAGATTCCATTTTAGAAGAATATAAATCAAAAGAAGGAGAAATTGTTTCTGGGATTATCCAGAGAGTTGAGCCGGGAAGTGTTTATTTAGACCTTGGTAAAAGTTTAGGGGTTTTACCCAGAGAGGAGCAGGTTAGAGGGGAGTTTTATAGACCGGGCCAGAGACTTAAAGTATATGTTTTAAAAGTAGAACAAACCCCAAAAGGAGCCCTTATTTTTTTATCTCGAGCTTATCCTAAATTAATCTCAAAACTTTTTGAATTAGAGGTTCCAGAGCTTTCAACCGCCCAAGCGCAAATTAAATCTATCGCTAGAGAACCAGGTTCCCGCACTAAAATAGCGGTTTCCTCTACGGCTGAAGGAGTAGATCCGATAGGGGCTATGGTTGGCCAAAGAGGAGTAAGAGTCTCCGCAGTTATTTCAGAATTAGGGGGAGAAAAAATAGATATTGTTGAATATTCTGAGCAATCGGAAAAATATATTGCTAATTCTCTTTCTCCAGCCAAAGTTTTAGAAGTAAAAATTTTGCCTAAAAATACAGCTTTAGCTATTGTCCCAAACGACCAGATTTCTTTAGCTATTGGTAGAAATGGTCAGAATGTAAGATTGGCAGCCAAATTAACTGGTTGGAAAATAGACGTTAAAAGTCCGGAGCAATTAGAAGAAGCTAAAAAAACTTTAGAGCAAAAAGAAAAGGAGAAGGAACCGGAAAAGGAGGGCAAGAAGCGAAAAGTAAAGAAAACAAAAGACGAGAAGCGCAAAGCCAAAAAGCTAATTCCTAAAAAGCTAAAAAGCTAATTCCTAAAAAGCTAAAAAGATGGTTTTTTCTATTCAAAAATTGTCTCCAGCAAAAATAAAAATAGAAATTGAACAATTATGGGAGGAGTTTGTCAAATTTTACGATAAAGCAATTTTAGATTCAGGCAAGGATTTAGAAATTGCTGGTTTTCGCAAAGGGCAGGCTCCAAAAGAAATCATAGAAAGAAATCTTGACCCTTCTAAGGTTCTGGTAGAAGCGGCTCAGAACTGTATTCAAGACCTTTGGCCCAAAATAATTTTGGAAAAAAACATTGAGGCAATTTCTGAACCAAAAATTGAGATTTTAAAATTAGCTAAAGGCAATCCCCTTGCTTTTTCCGCTGAAGTTGAAATTCTGCCCGAAATAAAATTGCCTGATTACAAAACCATTGCTAAAGATATTGAAAAAAAAGAGATTAAAGTTGAAGAAAAAGAAATAAACGATACCCTTAACTGGCTTTATCGCTCAAGAAAAGATTCTCAGAAATTTTCAGAAATTAATGACCAGTGGGCTCAAAGTTTTGGCGGATTTAAAAACCTCGGGGAATTAAAAGCAAGTATCTATCAGGGAATTATGGTTGAAAAAGAAATAGCTGAAAAACAGAGACAGAGGGAAGAAGTTTTAGAAAAGATTGCTCAATCTATGGAAACTGAGGTTCCTTCTATTTTAATAGAAAGAGAAAAAAGACAGTTAATTGATAATTTAAAAAAACAAATTGCCCGGCAACTTAAAATTTCTTTCCAGGAATATTTAAGCCGGGTCAAAAAGACAGAGAAAGACATAGAAGATGATTTTCAAAAAATTGCCCAAAAACGAGTAAAAAATTTTTTAATTTTGCGTGAGATTGCCAAGCAGGAAAAGATTAGCGTCAGCGAAGAAGAAAAGGAAGTTAGGATGAATGAAATTTTAAAACAGGAGCCAGGCAAAAGCGAAGAAAAAAAAGTTGACATCGAGAAATTGAAATTATATATTGAAGATGAAATAAAACAAGAAAAAACCTTCCAGCTTCTGAATCTATAAATTTCCAATTTTTAATTTACAATTTCCAATGAATTTTCAATGAAGCAATTATCAAATAACTACGACTTAGAAGAGAGAACTGCTAAATTTGGAGAAAATGTAATTAAATTCTGCAAGACCATAAGAGAAACTGCTATTACTAAATCTCTTATTAACCAGCTTGTTCGTTCTGGAACCAGCATAGGAGCAAATTACATGGAAGCTAATGCTGCTAGCTCCAGGAAAGATTTCAAAAATAAGATTTTTATCTGTAAAAAAGAAGCACAAGAGACAAAACATTGGTTAAGAATGATAGCCGAATACTTGCCAGAAAGAAAAGAAGAAATAAGACGGTTGTGGTGTGCTCAAGAGCTTACTATGATTTTTCAAAAAATTACCTCATCTCTGAGGAATAAAAATGTCTGAAAATTGGAAAATTGTAAATTTAATGAAAATTGAAAATTGATAATTGATAATTGTAACTATAAGCTAAATTATGAATCTTATACCTACTGTAATAGAAAAATCACAATTTGGAGAAAGGGCTTATGACATTTACTCCCGGCTATTAAAAGATGGGATTATTCTTTTAGCAGGAGTTATTAATGATGACAAGGCAAATTCCATTATTGCCCAGCTTTTATTTTTATCTTCAAAGGACCCTAAAAAAGACATCCAGCTTTATATTAACAGCCCGGGCGGTTCGGTAACAGCCGGTATGGCTATTTACGATACTATGCAGTATGTCAGGCCAGAAATTTCCACAGTTTGCATTGGAATGGCCGCTTCAATGGGGGCAACCCTGCTGGCTGCCGGCAAAAAAGGAAAAAGATGCGCCTTGCCTAATTCCCAGATTTTACTTCATCAGGTAGCAGGGGGCGTAAGCGGTGAAGCAACAACGATAGAGATTACTGCCAAACAAATCATTAAAATTAAAGAAAGATTAAATAAAATTTTAGCCAAGCATACCGGTCAGCCCTTGTCAAAAATCGAAAAGGATACTGACCGCGATTTTTATTTGTCAGCCGAGGAAGCTAAAGAATACGGCATTATTGATAAAGTACTCAAGACAAAAGAGTAATCTTGAATTTAGAATATTGACTAAATAAATGTCCAATTTTCAATTTTAAATTTTCAATGAATTTTCAATTTTTAAACATTTAAAATTAAAAGAAAAAGATTCCAAATTCCAGCCAAAGTTTTCCACAGGGTTGACATTAAATTTTGTGCTACAATGGAAGCGTAAAGCGAAAAGCGAAAAGCGAAAAATGAAAAGCAAAAGTAAAATAAAAAATAAAAAATAGAGTTGACCCTAATTTTACAAAGGTTTGCAATGGTCGAAATAAAAAAATAATAATAAAGTAAGAAAAAAATATGGGAAAAATTAATTTTCAAAAATACAAAATTCTGGCAGTAATTTTAAGCGTGACGGTTACGGCTGGAATTGGTTATCTGATTGTCTGGGCGGGTAATCTTAATCCGCCGGGAGCTCCGGCCGGCACAATGCGTACCTTGGACGAGATTTATAGCCATGTAGGAAAGGCTGGCCTC
>PETY01000033.1:6956-7098 GCA_002780915.1 Candidatus Nealsonbacteria bacterium CG02_land_8_20_14_3_00_34_20
ACTACTTCTTATGCTACATCTTCAACCTGTGGCGATGGGGGGACCGGAGGTTGTGATGATGGCTATTACGAGAAAGGACAGGCTTTAAGTTACACTGATAACGGAGATGGAACGATGACTGATAATAACACCGGATTGATGT
>PETY01000025.1 GCA_002780915.1 Candidatus Nealsonbacteria bacterium CG02_land_8_20_14_3_00_34_20
AATTTGAATTAAGCTCCTAAAAGCTATACAATAAGGAGGCAACATGCCTCGTAGAAGAATTTCGAATTGGCACTATGTCTATGTTTTACAGAGTGAGAAGGATGGTGATTTTTATATTGGTTATACCCAAAATCTAAAGAAAAGATTAGAAGAACATAATGCCAAGACGAATTTTTCTACAAAATCAAGGCTTCCATGTAGCCCTATTTATGCCGAAGTTTGTCTTAATAAGGCGGATGCTCAAAGAAGAGAAGAATATCTTAAAACTTCTCAGGGCCATAGATTTTTAAAAATAAGATTAAAAGAATTTTTGAATTGAAAAATTCCATTCGAAATTCTCTACGGGGCTACCCTGTAGGGAATTTTGAATAGCCCCGAAAGGGCTAATCGAAAATTTCGAACAAATTTTTCGTTCAAAATTCTCCTACAAGGTGTCAATAATAACTAAAATTTTCGGCGGCGCTAATGAAAAATATCTAAAGCAGATTCAGCCTTTAGTTGAAAAAATAAACAGCTTTGAACCTGAGTTTGAGGCCCTTCCTTTTTTCGGGAAAGAGGCGGGGTTAAAAGAAAAAACTGCCGAACTAAAGGAACGATTAAAAAGGGGCGAAACTCTGGACAATATATTGCCAGAAGCATTTGCTTTAGTTAGGGAGGCAGCTAAAAAGACTTTAGGTCAAAGGCATTTTGATTGCCAGCTGATTGGAGGAATTGTCTTGCATCAGGGGAAAATTGCCCAAATGGTAACAGGTGAAGGAAAAACTTTAGCTGCGACTTTAGCTTTATACTTAAACGCTTTAGAGGGAAAGGGAGCTCATTTGGTTACAGTTAATGATTATTTAGCCAGAAGAGATACCGTCTGGATGGGTCAGATTTATCATGCCCTGGGGTTAACAGTTGGTTGCTTAAACCATGAACAATCTTTTTTGTATGAGCCTGATTACAAAAAACCTGCCGAGGAAAAAGAAAAAATGAGGGATGAATTGGGGAGTTTTTATGTGGTTGAAGATTTTTTAAAACCCTGCTTACGGCAGGAAGCCTATTTTGCTGATATAACCTATGGCACCAATAATGAGTTTGGATTTGACTATTTGAGAGATAATATGGTTTATGATTTAAATCAACAGGTCCAGAGAGGGTTAAAATTTGTCATTGTAGATGAAGTGGACTCAATTTTAATTGATGAAGCCAGAACCCCTTTAATTATCTCTGCTCCTGAAACTGAATCCTCGAAGTGGTATAAAGAATTTGCCCAAATTATTCCAAAACTAAACCCTAAAACAGATTATGAAATTGACGAGAAAATGAGAGCAGTCACTTTAACCGAGGATGGAATAAATAAAATAGAAAAAATTTTAGGGGCAGGGAATATTTATGAAGAAAAAGGAATTAAATATTTACATCATTTAGAACAAGCTTTGAGAGCCCAGGCGATTAATCCCGCCACAGGACTCCCTCTTTTTGCCAGAGATAGAGATTATGTAGTTAAAGATGGCAAGGTGGTTATTGTTGACCAGTTTACCGGCAGATTAATGCCTGGTCGTCGTTGGTCAGGAGGTCTCCATCAGGCCATAGAAGCAAAAGAGAGAGTAATGGTTCAGCCAGAATCAATGACTTTGGCTACTATTACCTTCCAAAATTATTTTCGGATGTACGAAAAATTAGCCGGTATGACTGGAACCGCAGAGACTTCAGCCGAAGAGTTTGATAAAGTCTATGGCGAGGAAGTGATTCTGGTGCCAACTAACAAACCATTGATAAGAGAAAACCTTCCCGATAAAGTTTATAAATCAGAATCAGGAAAATTTAAGGCAGTAGTTGAGGAAATCAAAAAAGGGCATAAATCAGGACGGCCTATGTTAGTGGGCACAACCTCTATCGAGAAAAATGAATATTTAGGAAGACTACTGCAAAGAGAAGGAATTCCTTGCCAGATTTTAAATGCTAAACATCATGAAAAAGAAGGTGAGATTATTGCCCAGGCGGGTAGACTCGGAGCAGTGACCATTGCTACTAATATGGCAGGTCGCGGAGTGGATATAATTTTAGGAGGCAACCCTTCAGAGCCAAAAGAGGCTCAAAAAATTAAAGAACTCGGTGGTTTCTATGTAATTGGCACAGAACGGCATGAAGCCAGACGCATTGATAATCAACTTCGGGGAAGGGCAGGACGGCAAGGAGATCCTGGCTCTTCCCAATTTTTTGTTTCCTTAGATGAGGATTTAATGAGGGTTTTTGGAGGAGAAAGATTAAAGAGTTTGATGGAAAGATTTAAATTCCCTGAAGATTTTCCAATTGAAAATAAAATTATTACTCAATCCATTGAATCTGCTCAAAGCAAAGTTGAGGGGATGAATTTTGATGCCAGAAAGCATCTTTTGGAATATGACGATGTTTTGAATAAACATCGAGAAGTTTTTTATAAAAAAAGAAGGGCAATAATAGAAGCGAAAAGCGAAGAGCGAAAAGCGAAAATTTTAGAGATAGTGAAAAAACAAGGATATTCTGAAGAGGATTATATAAAAAAAGAGAAAGAGGCGGGACCAGAGAATATGCGTCAGGTTGAAAAAGTTTTTAGCTTAAGAATTTTAGATATGCTTTGGATAGAACACTTAGAGAATATGGAAAGTTTAAGAGATTCGGTAAAGCTTCGAGCTTATGGCCAAAGAGATCCGTTAGTGGAATATAAAAACGAAGGGCATAAAATGTTTCAAAGATTACTTAAAACATTTGAAGAAAACCTGGCTCATGCTATTTTCAAAGTTCAGCTTAAAACCGCAGAGCCAGCTCATAGCGATACAACTGATTTTTCTCAATCCAGCCAATATCAATCAACTACTTCTATCAGCAGTCATCCTTTAAAATCCAAACCTGGAAGAAATGACCCTTGTCCTTGCGGAAAAATTAATCCAAGAACCGGTAAACCAATGAAATATAAGAAATGCTGCTGGCCAAAGTATGGCTAATTATTTGACCAATAAGCCCATTTGATATTATAATAAGAAAATGCCTAAAGAGAATTTAATCTGCGCTTTTATAATTATTTTGGCAATTTTTGCTGGCTTTTTTTGTTATCCCAAATATCTTAATCAGGGTGTTGATTTTCTAAACCAAAATTTTAGCTGGAAACTATCCCAATTTTCAGAGAAACCATTTAGATTAGGGTTAGATTTAAAAGGAGGGGTTCGTTTAGAATATCAAGCGGATTTAAGCAACATTGAAGAAAAAGAAAAAACTAAAGCCATGGAGGGACTAAGGGATATTATTGAGAGGAGAGTTAACATTTATGGAGCCACTGAGCCTCAAGTTTTAATATACAGAGGAGATAGGTTAATAGTTGAGCTGCCGGGAGTGAAAAGCATTGAAGATGCTATTAATTGGATTGGTCAGACTCCTTGGTTAGAATTTTTGGAGCTAAGGCCGGAAGAGGAAACAGAGAAAATTTTAGCCAAAATAGAAGAAGTGTCGGGGAAACCCATAGAAGAACTTTCCCAAATTGAGGACTGGCAATTAGCTCTTGAACACCCTTATTTCAAGAAAACTCAACTTACCGGTAGGTATTTGGAAAAAACTAGTCTTGGATTTGACCAGACCACTTATGCCCCCATCATTGAACTTGGATTTGATAGTGAGGGAGCAAAGATTTTTGAGGAAATCACTGAAAAAAACGTTGGCAAACCTTTAGCTATTTTTTTGGATGGAAAATCAATTATAGACACCGACGGTGATGGAAAGATTACTGATTTAGACCTTTATGCTCCTCGGGTTCAAGAAAAAATTAGCGGAGGAAAAGCAGTTATTACCGGTGAAAAGAACGTTGAACAGGCAAAAATGATTATTCAAAGATTAAATCAGGGAGCTTTGCCTGTCCCTTTAGGCCAGCCAATTTCTCAAAAATTAATTGGCCCGAGTTTAGGAGAGATATCTTTGGACAAAACAGTTAAGGCAGGAATAATTGGCTTTTTAGCAATAGTTTTGTTTATGATAATTTTTTACCGTTTGCCGGGTTTTTTTGCTTCTCTTTCTTTAATATTTTATTTGATTTTTGTTTTAGCCTTGTTTAAATTAATCCCGGTTACTTTAACTCTGGCCGGCGTTGCCGGATTTTTGCTATCTTTGGGTATGGCAGTTGACGCAAATATTTTGATTTTCTCAAGAATGAGAGAGGAATTAAACCAAGGGGAAAATCATTTAAAAGCAATTGAAGGTGGATTTCATCGCGCCTGGCCAGCCATTAGAGATGGAAACTTTACCACAATTTTAGTTGGCTTAATCCTTTTTTGGCTTGGGACAAGTTTTATCCAGGGATTTGCCTTTACTTTGATTATTGGTAATTTAATTGGAATGATTGCGGCAATTTTTATTACCAATAGTTTTTTAAAAATTTTTGCCAGAACTAAGGCTCGAAAAATAAATTTTTTTTGGTAACTTATGAAAATTTCATTTCTAAAATATTCAAAAATTTTTGTAGGGATTGCGATAATCCTGAGTTTAGCTTCAATTATTTGTTTAGTTTTATTTGGACTTAATTTAGGCATTGACTTTTCTGGTGGAAGCATAATTGAGATTAATTTTGAAAAGAGGCCGGAAAATCAGGAAATTGAAAAAAAATTAAGAGAACTTGAATTAAAAGAGTTCATTCTTCAACCTGCCGGTCAAAATGGTTTAACCGTTAAAACTCAAGAAATTGATGATTTAACTTACCAAAAAATAATTTCAAAACTTAATGAATTGTCAAAGGTAGAGGAAATTGGCTTTGAGAGTATTGGCCCAACAATAAGCCGGGAATTAGTTCAAAAAACAATTATTTTAATCATTATTGCTTTTGTTGCTTTATTAATTTATATTACTATTGCTTTTTCAAAAATTTCTGGGGCAATTTCTGGTTGGCAATATGGCTTAATTTCTATTTTAACCCTATTTTTTGATATCTTAATTACTCTTGGAGTAATTTCAACTTTAGGCAGGTTTTTAAATTTTCAATTTAATATTCCTATTGTTACCGCTCTTTTAACTATTTTAGGATATACTATTAACGATAAGGTTATTGTTTTTGACAGGGTTAGAGAAAATTTGAGAAAAGAGAGCGGGTCTCCTCTTATGTTGCTTATAGACAAGAGTTTAAATCAGGTTTTTTTGCGTTCCATTAGCACCGGTACCTGTACCTTGTTAATTCTTGCTTCTATTTTTATTTTAGGGGAAGAGACCTTAAAATATTTTGCCCTTACTTTAATTACAGGGATAATTATTGGCACTCTTTCTTCGTTATTTTTAGCTAATCCAATTTTGTTTTACTGGTTGAATTTTCGTCAGAAACTACAATCAAGAACCTGAAATTTTTGTTGACAGGTAATTATAAAAATGTTATAAAAATTAAAGGTAAGAACCTGAATTATGACCTCTAGTTTTCAAAAAATTTCTGAGAGACTCTTAGAAAACTTTTCTCCAAGAAGCAAAGATATTATCCTGCGTAGATTTGGTTTGGAAGAGAGTCAAACTCCGGAGACTTTAGAGTCTATCGGTCGAGATTATAGCCTGAGCAGGGAAAGGGTGAGGCAAATTGAAAAGGATGCTTTAAATAAAATAAAAATAAAAATCCAGGATTTAAAAGTAAAACCAGATTTCAGCCAGCTTGAATCTAAAATTTTAAAAGAGTTAAGAAACAATGGTAATTTAAAAAGAGAAGATAAATTATTTGAAAGTTTAACTGAAGAGACTTCAAAAAATTTTGTTTATTTCATTTTAACTTTAAGCAATTCTTTTCAAAGGGTCCCTCCGGATGAAAAATTTTATGCCCTTCGAACTAGTGAGAAGAATTCAGTAAATTTTGCCAAGGACATTTGTGAAAGGTTTGTAAAAAAATTTGAACAAGTACAAATTCCCCTAACCCTGAGGCAGCTTTTTACAATTTATCAAAAAGAAATCCAAAAAAGAACTAAAATTCCATTAAAAGAAAACATTTTTTTATCTTACCTGGGAATTTCCAAGGAAATATCTTCAACTCTGGATGGAAAATTTGGCCTGAAGACTTGGCCGGAGGTAAATCCTAAAACAATAAAAGATAAGATATTTTTGGTTTTTAAACAAGAGAAAAAACCTTTACATTTTAGTGAAATTGCCAGCTTAATTGAAGAATTAAATAAACAATTAAATGCAGGGGAACCAGGGTTAAAATTAGCGCATCAACAAACAGTTCATAATGAATTAATCAAGAATCCAAATTTTACTCTGGTGGGACGGGGAACTTATGCCTTGAAAGAATGGGGATACGAACCTGGCCAAGTGAAAGATATTATTTTTAAAGTTTTAAAAAGCTCAAGAAATTCTCTTAGCAAAGAAGAAGTCGTTGAAGCTGTTTTCCAGCAAAGATTAGTAAAGAAATCAACTATTTTACTAAATCTTCAGAACAAAGAACTGTTTTTGAGGGATGAATGGGGAAAGTATAAAATTCGTGAGGCCTAAATTTTTTAAGATAAATGTTAGAACCAGCTTTAATAATTTTAGAATTTTTTTCAAGTTTTCTTGAGTTTCTCACTCCTTATTTTCTATTCTTAAAAGAATTACTAAAAGTTTTTTGGTGGGTTTTTCCGCCAATAATTCTTTTTTTCCCTCTGCGTTCTTGGTACCTTTTATTTATCCAAACAAAATGGTTAAAGAATATAGAACGGCAAGTATATGAAATAAAAGTTCCCCGAGAAATTCTAAAGCCCCTGCGAGCAATGGAAAATGTTTTTGCAGACTTGTGGGGGATATATGACCCGCCAAACTTTAAAGAAAAATGGATAGAAGGAAAGGTATTACTTGGGTTTTCTTTAGAAATAGTCAGTCTTGAAGGGATTCCTCATTTTTTTATAAGGATTCCAGAAGCATTGAGAAAAACAATTGAGTCGGCTATTTATTCTCAATATCCCGATGCTGAGATTCTGAAAGTTCCGGATTATGCCCAAAATGTTCCTCCCAATATCCCTAACCAAAATTGGGATAGCTGGGGGTGTGATTATATTCCCTTAAAGGAAGATGTCTATCCTATTAAAACTTACCCCAAGTTTTTTGAGGAGAGGCCGGATATGCCCAAAGAGGAAAAAAGGATAGACCCCCTTTCTTCATTGTTGGAGGGAATGGCAAGATTAGGAAAAGGAGAACAGCTCTGGGTCCAAATTTTAATTACTCCCATTACTCCAGCCGAAGATGATTATGTCCAAAGAGGCCGGAAAATCGTAGATAAGATGGTAAAAAGACCAGAAAAACCAAAGCAAAAACCGATGTTTCAAGAAGCGGCTGAAATTTTAGTTACTGGCAAACCATCCGGCGCGCCAACAGAAGAAAAACCTCTAATTCCGCCAGAAATGAGACTTACCCCGGGCGAAAGAGAGATAGTTTCTGGTATTGAAGAAAAAATTTCCAAAAACGCTTTTAGAACAACTATCAGGTTTATTTATCTTGCCCAAAGAAGTGTCTTTTTCCCTCCATCTAAGTCTATTCCTATTACTTTTTTTGCTCAATTTGGCACCCAGAATCTTAATGGGATTAAGCCTTGGGCTAAAACAATTACTAAAGTCCAAGCTCCCAATGTTTTTACTCAAAGAAGAATCTATCTTAAAAAAAGAATATTGTTTAAGAGGTACATCAAGAGAGACACTTTTTTTTCCCCTTTCCCTGGAGGGACTTTTATTTTCAATACTGAAGAATTAGCTACCATTTACCATCTCCCAGGGATAGAAGTCGCCCCCACCGTAGCTCTGCCAAGAGTAGAAATGAAGAAAGGCGGTCCTCCCTCAGAGTTGCCAATAAAATGACCACTAATAAATACTAATCTAAATACGAAGCTATGGAAGAAGATATAACTTTTTTTGGCCGAACAACTTTTCGAAGAGAGCTTAGAAAATTTGGAATTAAAACCGATGATAGACGTCGGCATCTTTATGCTATTGGAAAAACTGGGATGGGAAAAACTGAAATGCTAAAGAATATGGCTATTCAGGACATTCAAAAAGGGGAAGGAGTAGGTTTTGTTGACCCTCATGGCGAGGCCGCTTCTGGACTTTTGGATTTTGTGCCGCAGGCAAGGATTAAAGATGTAGTTTATTTTAATCCGGCTGACTTAAATTATCCTATTGCTTTCAATATCATGGAAGAGGTGAGCCCAGAGAATAGACATTTAGTAGCTGGAGGTTTAATGGGAGTGTTTAAGAAAATTTGGCCCGATGTTTGGAGCGCTCGAATGGAATATATTTTAAATAACTCTATTTTAGCTCTTTTGGAAATCCCGGGTTCTACGCTTTTGGCAATTAACAGACTATTGGCTGACCCTGATTTTAGAGAGAAAGTCGTAGAAAGAATTAAGGACCCAGTTATAAAATCTTTTTGGTTAAAGGAATTTGCCAGATACACTCAAAGATATGAAGTAGAGGCAACTGCAGCTATTCAAAATAAAATTGGCCAACTTATTTCAGCTCCCTTAATAAGGAACATTATAGGCCAAACTCATTCTACGATTGATATGAGAAAAATAATGGATGAAAAGAAAATTCTGATTATGGATTTATCCAAAGGCAGAATAGGCGAAGATTGCTCGCGGCTCTTGGGAGCGCTGCTCATAACTAAACTACAATTAGCTGCTATGTCCAGGGTAGATATTCCGGAACAAAAACGAGAAGATTTTTTTCTTTACGTTGATGAATTTCAAAATTTTGCCACTGAATCCTTTGTTAATGTTTTATCTGAAGCAAGAAAATATCGGTTGTCTTTAACTCTGGGTCATCAGTATATTTCCCAAATGGAAGAAGAAGTGAGGGATGCGGTATTTGGCAACGTAGGAACAATGGCAATTTTTCGAGTAGGGGCAGAAGATGCTGAATTTTTAGAGAAAGAATTTTCTCCCGAATTTTCCGCTCAAGATTTAGTTAATCTACCGAAATATAATATCTATGTGAAACTAATGATAGACGGAGTTGCTTCTAGACCTTTTTCAGCTGCAACTATCGAGCCTTTTGAGCTGCCAGAAAAATCTTATACTAAAGAAATTACCGAGTTTTCACGCCAGGCTTATAGTACCTCTAAAGAGATTGTTGAAGAAAAAATAGCTGAAAACACCGGGTTAGCTGATATTCCCGGCATTGGGCAGAGACCCCCTGAGCTTTATGATGCTAAATGCCAAATTTGCGGTAAATGGACTAAAGTTCCTTTTAGGCCTGATTCCAAACGACCTATTTTTTGCAAGGCCTGTTTGAAAAGAATAGAAAAAGAAAGGCAGGAAGCTCAACTTTCAGGACACAAAAAAACTTTTGAATCCCTGCCTGGTATTTCTTTAAAAGAGGCAACCCAAACAAGTCCTATTTCCTTTTCACCCCAAAAAAATAGAAAGGAGCTTGAAGAGGAACAGACCCGAAGACAAAAAGAGAAGGAAAAGGAGAAAAAAGAGATAGATATTAAAGTTCTTAAAGAACTTTTAGAAGATATTGACGAAAAAAGCAAGAGAAAGCCGAAAAAAGAAAAGAAGAAGGGGAAAATAGAACCAGGCCAAACCATTAAATTCTGAATTCAACGATATGAAAACTTTGGAAGATTTTGAGTTCCAAAATAAAAGGGTTTTACTAAGATGCGATTTTAACGTTCCCTTAAGCGAAAAAAGAGAAATTTTAGATGATTTTAGAATTAGAAAAACTCTGCCAACAATTGAATATTTAAAACAAAAGCAAGCCAAAATTATTTTAATAAGCCATCTTGGCGATTCAGAGAAAGGCAAGGAAAAAAAATATAGTTTAAAGCCAATAGCTTCAAGATTGGAAGAATTGTTAAATCAAAAAATTAACTTTATCCCTGATTGTTTGGGCAGGAATGTTGAAAAGAAGATTGAAAAAATGAAGGCAGCCGAAGTGATTCTTTTAGAGAACCTGAGATTTTATCCGGAAGAGAAAGAAAATGAACCTAATTTTGTGAGAAAATTAGCTCAACTGGGCGATATTTTTGTTCAGGATGGTTTTGGAGTTTGTCATCGCTCTCATGCTTCAGTAGTAGGGATCCCCAGAATTTTACCTGCGGCCTGCGGTTTTTTACTGGCAGAAGAAATCGCTATCCTTTCTCAAGTTTTAGAAAATCCCGATAGACCCTTGATAGTTATCATTGGGGGAGTAAAGATATCTACTAAAATTGAACTTGTCAGACAATTTTTAGAAAGAGCCGACCACTTACTTTTAGGTGGGAAAATAGCCAATACTCTTTTAAAAGTTAAAGGACTTTACATTAAGGAAACCTGGGAAGAAGAGGAAGAAAAGTTATTAAAAGTTCTTGAAAGAATTAATTTAACTAATCCTAAACTTCATTTGCCGGTAGACGGAATAATAGCTCTTTCCTCTTTAGAAGAACGGTATTTAAGGCAGGGAGCTGTCGGGACGTTAAGGAAAGAAGAGGAAATTTTTGATATTGGACCTGAAACCATAGAGACCTTTAAAAAGATAATTGAATCAGCAAAAATGATTGTCTGGAATGGCCCCTTGGGATACTTTGAAAAGCCTCCGTTTGATAAAGGAACGACGGAAATTGCTAAGGCTATTGTTGAAAGCGATGCCTTTTCTATAGCCGGGGGGGGTGAAACAATAGAATTTATTAATAAAAATGGTTTAACTGAAAAATTTAATCATATTTCTACTGGCGGAGGGGCGATGCTGGATTTCTTATCTGGACAGCTCCTCCCGGGCATAGAAGTTTTAGAGGAAAATTATGGAAATTAATCTACGTGCTTCGTTCGGGATTAATGGTAAGCGGAGTCGAACCATCAAAAATTTGAAAAGGGCAGCCCGGAGAATTGAAAAGGCCGTTAAAAACAAAGAAAAAATAATACTTTTTGGCGACTCTGATTTGGACGGAGTAGCTTCAATTATTATTTTAAAAGAAACAATTGATAATTTAGTTTCTCTTTTATCTAAAAAATCTAAAAGACTTTTTCCTCCAATAGAAACTTATTTTCCAGATAGAAAGAAAGAAGGATATGGACTAAACGAGCAAGCTCTTTTTTATTTGAAAAAAAAGGTAAGTCCCCCGGCTCTATTGATAAGTTTAGATTGCGGAATCAGTAATTTTGAGGAAGTAGATTTGGCTAAAAAATTTGGTTTTAACGTTATTATCATTGACCATCACCAAGTTTTAAAGAAAATACCCAGTGCTGATATTGTAGTTGACCCGAAACAAAAGGGAGATACCTACCCCTTCAAAGAATTCTCTAACGCTGGTTTGACCTTTAAGCTTTCCCAAGAAATTTTAAAAGAGTTGCTCTCGCCAGCTCTCAGGATGAGTTTTTTAGAGTTGGCAGCTTTAGCTACCATTGCCGATATGATGCCAGAGATTGAAGAAAATAAAATCTTGATTTTAGAAGGCTTAAATAACTTAGAAAAGAGCCAAAGGCCGGGAATTAAGGCTTTTTTTTCAATTCTTAACTTGAAAGAGTTCTCTTCCAGGAGAGAATTGATTTCTAAAATAATTTCTGCTTTAAATGTTGCCCCAATTGAGAATCATCAGCATCAATCATTTTTACTTTTAACTGCTGCCAATCCACATCAGGCTATAAAATTAGCCAGGAATCTGCGTCAGAGAAGTAAATTTCATCAAATAGAGATTAGGGCTTTGGAAGAAAATCTAAAAGATTTAATTTCTAAGAAAGAGCCTTTGCCAATTATCTTTGAGGGTTCTGAAAATTGGCAATTAGAACTTTTAGGTTCCGTTGCTTCCCGAATATGCAGAGATTTTAAAAAACCAGTTTTTCTTTTTCAAATTGGTTTGGAATGGAGCAGGGGAACGGTTAGGGTGCTAAAAGGTCAAAACGCAGTAAAGGCAATGGAAAGCTGCGGCAAGCTTTTTAAAACTTTTGGAGGACATCCTTTGGCTGCCGGTTTTTGCATAGAAAACAAAAATTTAGAGAAATTTAAAGAATGCTTAATTAAATACTTTAGATAACGTAAAAATTACTCTCCTCGCTTAAAAGTTATTTATGAATAAGGTAATTATCTATACAGATGGCGGAGCTCGAGGAAATCCAGGCCCGGCGGCTGCGGGAGTAGTTTTTTACCTGCCTGCCGGCAGGCAAGGCCTGCCTATTGAATCTGGAGGCAAGAAATCAAATGAGAAACAAGAGATTTTTAAAGAATATTCTCAGTATTTAGGAGAAAACTTAACCAACAATGAGGCAGAATACCGGGCAGTAATTTTTGCCTTAAAGAGAGCAAAACTTCTTTTTGGGAAAAAAGCGACTAAAAATTTAGAAGTAGAAATTAAATCTGATTCCGAACTTTTAGTAAGGCAAATGGAAGGGAAATACAAAATTCTTGAGCCAAAAATTCAAAAGCTATTTATTAAAGTTTGGAATTTAAAAATAGATTTCAAAAAAGTAAAGTTTACTGCCATAGCCCGAGAAAGAAATAAAGAAGCTGACAGGCTGGTTAATCAAGCCCTGTAAAAAATTGACTTCGTTCTAAGAAATTGTTATTCTATTAAAGAAATGGAAAGATTTTTAAGAGGTTATTTTTATAATCCCAGTTGTGGAAATTTAACTTACTCTCAAGTGATTGAGGAGATTTTTAATTATATAAGAGTAAAACCAGAAAAATTTTATGATATTATTGTCGGCTGTGACTCTTCCTCAGGCGAAGAACCGCACTTCCCGGTGGCAGTAGTAGTCTTAAGAAAAAGTGAAGGGGGAAGGTTTTTTCTTAAAAAAATTAGGTATCGAAATCGAAAATTTTATAATTGGAAAGAGAGAGTCCTGGAAGAAGTTTTATTATCCTGCCAATTAGCTTTACATTTAAAAGAAAATTTTGAGGAAAAAATGCTGGACATTGGTAATAATAATCATTATCAACTTCGTTATATTCACGCCGATGTCGGAGAAAATGGAGCAACTAAAGATATGATTAGAGAAGTAATTGGATTGATTAGGGGGAATGGTTTTGAGGCTAAGATAAAACCAGAAGCATTTGCCGCTACTTGCGTAGCCGATAGGTTTAGCTAATAATTTGAACGCTCCGCTATAAATTGCTTCGCAATTTTTATGAATTCAAGCGAAATTCGTCAAGCATTTTTAAACTTTTTTCAAAAAAAGAAACATAAAATAATTCCTTCAAGTTCGCTTTTACCTCCAGATACCACGGTGTTGTTTACCACTGCCGGGATGCAGCAATTTTCTTTATATCTGGAAGGTAAAAAAAATCCGACTAAAGATTTCGGAACTTGCCATTTAGTATCTTGCCAGAAATGTTTTAGGACAGATGATATTGATGAAATTGGCGATGATACCCACCATACTTTTTTTGAAATGCTTGGCAATTGGTCTATTGGTCAGGACGAATCTGGCTATTTTAAGCAAGGAGCTATAAAATATGCTTTGGAATTTTTAGTCAATGGGCTTAAATTAGATAAAAATAGATTTTGGGTTACTATCTTTAAAGGAAATCAGGGCATCTTAAAAGATAAAGAATCTGAAAAGATTTGGCGAGAACAAGGAATTCCCAAAGAGAGAATAAAAGAATTTGGGGAAGAAGATAATTTTTGGGGACCGGTTGGCATAACCGGTCCCTGCGGACCTTGTTCGGAAATCTATTATGACCGGGGGAAAAAATTTGGCTGCAAAGAAGAAAATTGTGGTCCAAATTGTCCTAATTGTCAACGTTTTATAGAAATATGGAATTTGGTTTTCATGGAATATCTTAAAAATGAAAAAGGAGAATTTGAACTTCTTTCTCAAAAAAACATAGATACTGGTATTGGGTTTGAGAGGCTGGCAGCTATTTTACAAAATAAACCCTCAGCTTATGAAACAGACTTATTCCTCCCGATTATTCAAAAAATTGAAAAGTTGAGCAATAAGAAATATGAAACAGAGAAAAAAAGTTTTAGAATTATTGCTGACCATATTAGAGGTTCAGTTTTCTTGATAAGTGAAGGAATCTTGCCTTCTAATATAGAGCAGGGCTATATCTTAAGGAGGCTTTTGAGACGAGTTATTCGTTATGGCAAAGTTTTAGGAACAAAGTCAGAATTTTTAACTCCCTTAGCTCAGAAAGTCATTGAAATTTATAAAGATGTTTATCCCGAAGTTTTATCAGAACAAGCAGATATTTTGACTGTTATTCAAAATGAAGAAGAAAAGTTTGAGAAAACTTTAGAAAGCGGAGAAAAAAGAGTAAGAAGAATTACTAAAACTCTCCAATATAAAATTAAAGGAGAAGATACTATTTCAGGACAAGAGGCATTTAATTTATATCAAAGTTACGGGTTTCCCTTGGAACTTACTGAGGAAATAGCCAAAGAAAAAGGACTGAGAGTTGATAAAGAAGGTTTTTTAGAAGCCCAAAAGAAGCATCAGGAGACATCCCGAGCAGGTAGAGAGAAGAAATTTGGAGGACATGGCATTGACAACTTAAAACTTAGAACTTATAACTTACAAGTTACGAAGTTGCATACCGCGACACATCTATTACAAGCGGCATTAAGAAAGGTTTTAGGGAAGGAGGTGAGACAAATGGGAAGTGATATTAATGAGGAAAGATTGAGATTTGATTTTTCTTTTTATAGAAAATTAACCGCTAAAGAGATAAAAAAAGTAGAGGATTTAGTTAACCAGAAAATCCAGCAGGATTTAAAAGTAAAAAGAGAAGAAATGAATTATAATGAAGCAATAAAACAAGGGGCTTTATCTTTCTTTAAAGAAAAATATCCAGAAATTGTTACTGTTTATACTATTTTAAATCCAGGAACGGGTCGGATTTTTTCAAAAGAAATTTGCGCCGGTCCCCATATTGAGAAAACTGGCAAATTGGGTAATTTTAAAGTTGTCAAAGAAGAGAGCTCTTCAGCTGAGGTGAGGAGAATAAAGGCGGTTTTGGCTAACAACTAAACAACTAACAACTAAACAACTGAAAACTATTATGGTTAAAAAAGTCTTTGACATTATTTCACCAGAACATTTGCTAAAAGAGGATAAAGAGACAGAACAGAAATCTCTGGTTTTTTCAAAGAGATATAAAGAAGTAAAAAAAGAGAAAACACAATATGCCTGGTTGTCTAAAAAGAGAGGAGTAATATTTTTAATTAGCTTATTAATTTTGGTTGGGATTTATTTTTTTGTCGAAGGAAAAACTACAGTTGAGATTACTCCCAGGCAAGAGGCAATAACTCTCCAAACCCAGGTAGTAGTGAAATCTAAAACTAGCCAAATTAATTTTGAAAACAAAATTATCCCCGGTATTTTTTTCCAGGAAGTAAAAGAATTTGAAGAAAAATTTGTTTCTAGCGGGGAGATTGAAAAAAAAGAAAAAGCTAAAGGAACCTTGAGGGTTTATAACAATTATAGTCCTCCCTCTCCTTTGACTTTGGTAAAAGGGACGCATTTTCTTTCTTCTATCCAGGGAAAATCCTTTCATTCCCTAGAGGTGATTAATCTACCTTCGGCTAAAACTCAAGAGGGAAAACTAATACCGGGCTTTAGCGACATAGAAATTGAAGCTGATGAGGCCGGAGAGAATTATAATATTCCCCCTGCAACTTTTTCTATTCCTAAATTAGTTGGCACTCCTTATTATTATACTACTTGGGCAGAGAGCTTCAAGCCAACGGAAGGAGGAATGAAGGCAAAAGTTAAAGTAGTTAGCAAACAGGACATAGAAAAAGCAAAAGAAGAATTTATCAAGAATTCCTTAAGGGATTCAGAAGAATCTTTAAAGAAAAGCATACCGGAAGGATTTATTTTTTTAGAAGATAATTTTTTGCAAGAGGTTGGAGAAATTAACTGCGGGGCGAAAGCAGAGGAGGAAAAAAGCGACTTTAAACTTTTTTCAAAGATAAACTCTAAAGTTTTAGTTTTTAGCGAAGGCGACCTTAAAACATATTCTTCCAAGATAATTTTAAACAGTATCCCCCCGGAGAAAAAAATTGTTCCAGAGAGCTTAACTGTTAATTTTGAGCAAAAAGAAGTTAATTCAAAAGAAGGGGAAGTTAAGCTTGATTTATCTATTTCGGTTAAAATCTATTTTCCCCAAGAAGAAGAGATTTTAAAAGAAAATTTAAAAGGCCAGGAACTAAATTATGCCCTTTCGATGTTGAAAAACTTACCTGAAATTGAAAGGGTCAATATTAGAATATCTCCTTTTTGGAAAAAGAAAATATCAAATAACAAAGGGGATATTGAAATAAAAACCCAATTTTAACAGGGTTAACCCCGTAGTGACAGGGTTGACCCCGTAGTGAAAATTTGACTTACTCCATAAATTGAATTTTTCTGAAAGAAAAATTCCTGTCAAATTTCTACTACAGGGTTGACCAAAATTAAAAGATTTGATAAACTTTGGCTATCTTAAAAGTAATGGTCAAGAAAGATAATAAAATTAGAAAAGAGGGAAAAGTTATAGAGAGTTTGCCTAACGCTTATTTTAAAGTTGAATTAGAAGATAATTCCCAAGTATTAGCTCATTTGGCAGGTAAATTGCGGCTTTATCGAATTAAAATTTTGCCCGGAGATAGAGTAACAGTAGAGGTAAGTCCTTATGACAATGCTAGAGGAAGAATTGTATACCGAAGTAGATAGCTTCTTAGCTTCTTAGGAATTAGCTAAAAAGCCAAGAAGCTACAAGCTAGTTTATGAAGGTTAGATCATCGGTTAAAAAAATTTGCAAAGATTGTAAAATTGTCCGAAGGAAGGGGCGGATTTATGTGGTTTGCAAAAAAAATCCAAAACATAAACAGCGCCAAGGCTAAACTTAACTAATAACTTATAACTAACAACTTACAACAGTTTACAACAGTTATAAGTTGTGGGTTGTTGGTTGTTTAATTATGAAATATGCCGAGAATTGCAGGTGTTAATATTCCTGAAAATAAGCAAATAGAAGTAGCTTTGACCTATATTTATGGTATAGGTCGTTCTTTGAGCAAGAAAATATTATCTGAAGCTAACATTCCTTTTCAAAAAAAAGCCAAGGAGTTGAATTCTCAAGAGCTTAATAAATTAAAAGAAATTGTTGAAAAGAGTTATAAAGTGGAAGGCGAATTAAAAAGAACTATATTAATGGATATTAAAAGATTAAAAGACATAGGCTGCTGGCGAGGAATCCGTCATATCAAAGGATTGCCGGTAAGAGGGCAGAATACCAGGATAAATAGCAGGACAGTTAGAGGAAATGTAAGAAAAACAGTTGGTTCGGGAAGAAAACCACCTCCAGCGCCAAAGTAACGTAACTTCCAAGCGCCAAATCACAAGCGCCAAATTCCAAATAAGCTCCAATGACCAAAATTCAAATGACCAAAACAATTTATCTTAATTTGTTTTGAATTTTGAAAATTGGAATTTGTAATTTGTTTGTTATTTGGGATTTGTAATTTGGAATTTCTTTTGTAAAACAAAAAATATGGGTAAGAAACATATTATTAAAAAAAGTTCAGAGGAACTTTTAAAAGAAAGAGACAAAATGGAGAAAGCTTTGTCCCGAGAGCCTGCTTCGGTTAAACCATTAGCCATCAAAGAGGGGAAATTTCATATTTTTAGTTCCTACAATAATACTATCATTAGTTTAACTGATTCTTTAGGAAATGTTTTAGCTCAAAAAAGCGCAGGTAGTATCGGTTTCAAAGGAACAAAGAAATCTACTCCTTTTGCCGCCTCAAAGGTGGCAGAGACTTTGGGACAAATAGCTAATAAATTAGGTATTAAAAAAATTTCAGTAGTAGTGAAAGGCATAGGTTCTGGCAGGGAATCTGCGTTAAGGTCAATAGCCAATCAAGGGTTTGACATTGTTGCTATCAAAGATATTACCCCAATTCCCCATAATGGGTGCCGTCCGCCAAAACCCCGCAGATTATAAGAACCATTCGTCGCTTCG
>PETY01000016.1 GCA_002780915.1 Candidatus Nealsonbacteria bacterium CG02_land_8_20_14_3_00_34_20
AACAAACGCCTTAACAGGGCGTCGCGCTACCATTGCGCCACCGCGGAAGAATTTAATTATACCTTATTTTTAGTATCCTTCCAACTTCTTTAAACCTTTATGCTGGCGGATTTTTTCCAGGGACTTGGCTTCAATTTGACGAATTCTCTCTCGGGTTACGCCAAACTCCCGACCTACCTCCTCAAGAGTATGAGCTATTCCATCATCTAATCCAAACCTCATTGATAGTATTTTTTGCTCTCTGGGGGTAAGGTCTTTCAAAATTTCTTTTAGTCTTTCCCGTAAAATTGTTCTACCAGCCGAAACTGATGGTAACTCTATTTTTTCATCTTTAATGAATTCTTCTAAAGTGCTATCTTTTTTATCTTCCCCTATTGGCGTTTCTAAAGATACCGTTTTTTGGGAAATTTTCTCCAGGTGTCTGACTTTTTCCACTTCTAACCCCATTTCGGACGCAATTTCTTCAGCTAACGGTTCTCTGCCTATACTCTGCAGAAGTCGTCTTTTGGTTTGACTGTACTTACTGAGTGTTTCTATCATATGGACAGGAATTCTAATTGTACTTGCCTGGTCAGCTAAAGCCCGAGTAATGGTCTGACGAATCCACCAAGTAGCATAAGTAGAAAGTTTATACCCTTTTCTCCAATCAAATTTCTCTACCGCTCGAAACAATCCCAGATTTCCTTCCTGAATTAAGTCAAGTAAAGTTAAATTAAGAGAGCGACCTATGTATCTTTTAGCAATTGAGACCACCAACCTTAAATTTGCTTCAATTAATTTTCTTTTAGCTTCTTGATCCCCCTTTTCAATTCTCTTAGCTAGTTCTTTTTCTTCTTTAGCGGTGACAGGTGAAACTCTTCCGATTTCTTTTAAATAAGTCTGGACAGAATCAATTTTTCGAGGTAAAAATTTTTGGGATTTTTTAACCTCTTTTTTTTCTTCAATTTCTAAATACTCCCTAGACTCTTTTATTTCAATTCCAACTTTCTCTAACCTCTGATAAAGCTCGTCTAACTCCTTTACGTTCCGCTCAATATCAGGGAAGAAATACAGAATTTCAGCAAAAGTAACAAATCTCCGGCTTTTTCCTTTTTTGATTAATTCCTCCAGCTTTTCAGGAGTAATAACAACTTTGTTCTTTCTGGAGATTCTTTTCCGTTTTTTGCTCTCTTTCTTTCTTCTTATAGACATTTTCTTAGCCCTTTTTTTCTTAAGGGGCCTTTTCTTGGCAATATGTTTTTTCTTCTTTCTTTTCATATTTAAGATAATTTTTTAGATAAATTATTGAATTCTTGGATAAGTTTTTTAACCTTGCCAGAGTCTCCTTTATTTTCAAATTCTTTAATTTGAGAAGATAATTTATTTAAACTTTCTTTTAGCTGAATTTTTTCTGTTTGGTCAAGGCAAACTTCAAACTCTATGGCAATATCTTCTTCTTTTTCTTCTTCTTTTTCTAAATCTGACTTTAAAAAAATATAGTTTAAAAAATCAGGAACTTTGGGAGAGTCTCTAAGTTCTTTCTGGAGTGCCTGTTGAGAAATTTTAGGGTTATCCTTTATCTTCAATAAAACCTCTTTAACTGGAGAGGAAAAATTCTCAATCACTTTTTTATTCAGCAAATCAATTTTTTTGGAATCGATTAAAACAAAAATTAAAATCTTCTCTGCTAAAAGCTCTTTTCTGGTTTTTTTAGCTAAAACAGGAGATTCTTTTGGAGGCGAAGGAGCATTTAAAAATTCTCCTTCCTCTTTTACTTTTTTTAATTCTGTCTCTAGGTCTTCTTCTTTAACTTTTAATTTCTGAGAAAGCTCCCCCAGCCAATAGGCCTGCTCAATTTTATTGGGAATCCTTTTGATAACCGGGAGTAAAGTATTAGCAATTTCTTTTTTGTCCGAAATATTCTTGGGGTCTTTTTCTAAAAAAGCTAAATTAAAATAAAATTCAAGAATTGGTTTAGCTCGGTCGACAATTTTTTGCCATTCTTCTTCTTTGCCTTTTAAAATAATATCAGCTGGATCATCATCTTTGGGCATTTTCACTACTTTTATATTAAAACCTTCTTTTTGAGCCAGCCCTATTCCTCTTTTGGTAGCCTCACTCCCAGCCACATCCATATCAAAGGATAAAATTAAATTTTGAGAGTATCTCTTAAGTAAATTAAGCTGCCAAAAAGTTAGAGCGGTGCCAGAGACAGCAACTACATTCTCAACTTCTGCTTGATGGCTCATAATACAATCCATATATCCCTCTACTAAGATACAGGCATCTTTTTTTCTAATTTCCAGTTTTGCTTTATCTAATCCATATAAAATTTTACTTTTATCGTATAAAAGAGTATTGGGGGTATTGATATATTTAGCTTCGGTAGAAGCTGATTCACGCTGATTAGTACGCTGATTTACGCTGAATATCCTACCGCCAAAACCAATCACCTGAGAATTTAAATCAAAAATTGGGAAGATAATCCGACCCCGAAACCTATCATAAAATTGGAATCTAGAATCTGGAATCTGGAATTTAGAATTTTCTTCTTTTTTTATGGCTAAACCGGCTTTGACTACTTCTTCTCTTTGATATCCCCTGCCAACCAAAAAGTCCGAAACTCCCTGCCAAATGTCCGGAGCATAACCTATTCTCCATTTTAAAATAGATTCCTGGCTTAATCCTCTTTTTTGAAGATATTTCTTTACCTCTTGACCTTTTTTGCTTTTTTCAAGCTGAGTTTGGAAAAATGAAGACGCTAACTCAGAAATATCATATAATTTTTGCCTTTCTGTTTTTAGTTTTTGCCAAGCTGAAGATTTGGGCTTTAGCTCTACTCCTGCCTTCTGGGCTAAAATTCGCAGGGCATCACCAAATTCAACGCCCTCAACTTGCATTACAAATTTAAAAATATCACCTCCGGCAGAGCAGCCGAAACAATGCCAAATTTGACGACTGGGCGAAACAAAAAAAGAGGGAGTTTTCTCGGTATGAAAGGGACAAAGGGCTCTATAATTTGCCCCGGCTTTTTGAAGTTTGATATAACTTCCAATCACTTCAACAATATCAAGCCGATTTTTGATTTCTTCAATCGGAGAGGTCATAAATTAATTTATACATTATCAATTTTTATCTAAAATTTCAATTAACGGTTTGCTCTTTTAATTATCTTTTTAATTTCCTTATTTTTATGCCAGTTCATCAAATGCTCTAAAGAAAATGGTAAGCGAATCCTCCAGTTCTTTTCTGAAACAGTACCAGGAGTATTGATTCTGTAAATTTCATAATTTTTAATCTTCTCATCTAAAAATAACCACTCAAAAATCAAATTAATTGAGAAAATTGAATCTGCTTTATTCATTTCTTTTAATTTTTTTTCAATCTCAACTTTTGTGGGATAACGGTTAAATTCCTTTTTGAAATAAACCGGCCAGTTAGAAGTGTCATGAGTAGATAGGGTAGCAACCGAATTTAAAGGGTATTGCCTTGCCCATCTTTGGATTTTCATTCCTAAAAGTCCGAGTTCTTTTAAAACTTTTGGACAACAATCTGGAACAGTCCCCAAATCCTCGACCAAAGGAAACATTTTAGTATTTTTAATAAATGCTTTTAAAGTCTTTCTTCCCTGCTCTTCCCATAAATTTTCATCGAGCGGCTCAAAAAAACCATTTAACCCTTTATTTTCCTCTGGCTCTTTTCTCCTTACCTTCCAAATTCTAAAAGTTCCCAAAACATGGTCTATTCTAAACAAATCATAAAAATTCTCGGCATATCTTAATTTTTCTTTAAAATACAAAAAATCGTCATCAAAAATTTTTTGCCAATTTATTGGAGCAGCTCCCCATTTCTGGCCTTTTTTTGAGAATGCATCGGCTGGAGCGCCGGCTGAGTGTTCTAAATCAAAAAATTCTTTATGGCTCCAAACATCGGCACTATCAAAGGAAAGGAGCCAGGGTAAATCGCCGACTAAAAGGATTTTGTGCTTTTGGGCGTAATTTTTAACTTCTTTTACTTGCTCAAAAATTTGCCATTGAAGCCAGGCTTGAAATTCAATTTTTAATTGATTGTTTTTTTGAAAACTTTGTGGCCAATTTTCCCAACTTTTCTCTTGAAATTTTTGTTTTAGAACTCGATAAAGGCAATAATCTTTGAGCCAATATGAATTTTCTTTTTGAAAATTTTTAAATTTTGGGTTTGTCCATTTTTCTTTCAAAAAAATCTCCCGGAGAATTTTTAGTTTCTCCCATTTAATTTTGTAATCAACGTATAAATTATTTTTAGAAACACCCTTTGCTTTAACCTTAAACTTTCTTAAAGATAAATAAATCGGGTCTAAAGCAAAAGAACTCTGAGGCGAAAATGGAAAGAAATTGAAACCGGTATCGTTTAGGGGCAGAAGTTGTAAAATTGAAAAACCACAGAGATTGCACCAATCAATTACTTTCTTTAAATCTAAAATATCGCCTATTCCAAAACTTTTCTTGGAATAAACTGAAAAAAGAGGAACAATTATCCCCGCTCTCTTCCTTAAACTAATTCTCTGCCAGCGTGATTTTGCCGGAGTTGAAAGTAAGAATTGATATTTATTCATTTAAAAGTTTTTGATAAAGCTTTAGATACTCTCTTGAAGATTTTTGCCAGGAGAAGTCTTTTTCCATTGCATTCTTAATCATTTTCCCCCATCTTGTTTTTTTAAAATAAAAATTTAATGCTTCTTTTATTTTTTTTAGAAATACCTCTTTTTTAAATTCCTGAAACAAAAAACCGCTGACTTTATTATCAACGCTATCAATAATTCCACCAGTTGCTCTGGCAATAGGGATAGTCCCATATCTCTGGGCAATCATCTGGATTAAGCCGCATGGCTCAAAACGGGAGGGAATTAAAATAAAATCAGCTCCAGCATAAATTTTTCGAGCTAAAACCGAATCGAATCTAATGTTTACTGAAATATTTTTTGGGAATTTCTTAGAAATTCTAATTAACATATTTTCATATTTTTTTTCACCTTGACCTAAAATAACTATCTGGCAATTAAGTTTAACTAAATCAGGTATGGACTCGGTAATTAAGTCTATTCCTTTCTGTTCTACTATCCGCGAAATAAAGCTGAATAAAGGAATTTTTGAATCCTGAGGTAATTTTAAAGTTTTTTGAAGGTCAATTTTATTAATAACCTTTTTCTGAAAATCATTGACCAAATAGTTTGCCTTTAGATTTTGGTCAGTTTCTGGATTAAACAACTCAGTATCAATTCCATTTAAAATTCCGTATAAATCTTTTTTTCTTTTTTTTAAATCTTTGTATAATTCCTCCCCATAAATTTTGGTTAAAATCTCTTTAGTATAAGTTGGGCTGACAGTGGTAACAATATCAGCATTTAATACTCCTTGTTCTAAAATATTAAAATCACTACTTTCGTCTCTTATCTTTAAAGTTTTAAGTTCGTCTCCTTTCAAGCCTAAGAACTTAAAAATAGGTCCAGGACTCCACTCCCCTTGATAAGGAAGGTTATGAATTGTTAACAAGGTTTTAATTTTTTTCCTTTCATCCTTGGCCGCTAATTTTGTTAGAACTGGTAGAATTGCTGTTTGCCAATCATGGCAATGAATAATCTGAGGCTTAAATTTAATTTTAGAAAGAAATTCTAAAATTAGTTGGGAGAAAAAGAGAAAACGTTTGATTAAAAATAGATTATAATGAGCGCCGTTGCCCGGATAAATCTCTCCTTTGCTTAGATACTTATCATTTTCCAATAAATAAACAGAAATATTGGTTTTGTTTAAATTGCCTTTATAAATTTTTACCTTTTCGTTCTTGAATTTGAAGATAGAAACAAGTTTAAATCTATATTTTTTAAAATCAATTATTTCATATCCTGGAATAACAATCTTAATTTCCAACCCTAATTCTTTTAAGGCTTTTGGCAAAGAAGAAACAACATCAGCTAATCCACCAACTTTAGCAAATGGCGCGCATTCACTTGCTGTAAACAAAATTTTAATAGATGATTTTTTCATACCTCATTTATAGATTTAGCAAAATACGGAGAGAGGGGCTTCCTGCAGAATTTTTTGACTAAGTTTTAAAAACCAAAGACAAGCTTCCCTATTCTGAAACCTTTCCTCTGCTCCTAAAACAAAAATGGCATTTTTTAAGTTTGCCCAGCTGCGATAGACGGCTATTCTTTCTCCAGCTTCTTTTTTTAATTCCTTTCTTGCTAATTTTAAATAAGAATCCTTAAACTCTTTTCGGAGCTTCCGAATTTCTTTTATTTTATTTGGAAATAAATATAAGAGATAATCAAGCTGGGCTAAAAATGTTCCCACATCGGTTAGGGGGTCAGAAAAGCAGGATTCTGAAAAATCAATTAAACCAATTTTTCCTTTTTGATAAATTAGGTTGCCGAAGGTAAGGTCGTTATGGCAGAAAGAAAAATTTTTTAAATTTTCAAAATAACATCTTCTTTTTGTTATCAGTTTAGAAAATAATTCTTCAATTAAATCTCTTTCAACTTTCTTTTTAAAATATTTCTTTAAAACATTCTCAAAAACTTTAAACTTTCTTAAATCATCTTCTAAATCATAAATTTTGGCTTTAGGCTTTGTTTTTTGAAGTTGAGTTAGAGCAAGCGAAAGAGCTTTAGTTTTAGATTTTAAAATTTTTAAAAGCAGCTCCCCTTTAATTTCTGATAAAGGAGCTCCCTCTAACGCTTCATAAAAAATTATTTTTTCTTTTTTAAAATAAAAAAGAGACCTTGGAATCAAAAATTTTGGTTCTCTAAATTTAAAATTAAATAAATATTTTAAAATTTCGAATTCCTCAATTTTGGTCCCTAAAAAGCGGTGAATTGCAAAAACTTTTTTAATCTTATTTCTCTCTTTTATTTTATACTCCCCGAATATTTTAAGATTTCCTGACATTTTAATTGAGGAAATCTTTATTTTCAAAACCTCTGGCTTTGAATAAAAATTTGAGAAAAATTTTTCTAAAAAATTTCTATTTTTTAAAAAAAGGTAGTTTTTGGGCAAAACCGCTTTTTTTATCATAAACCTTTGGCAATTTGTCCTAAGAAATAAGAACCTCGCTTCGCTCGGAAATAAGAACCTCGCTTCGCGAGAACCTTGATTCGCTAATGTATGAATAACATATAATCTTGAATTAAGAACCTCGCTTCGCGAGAACCTTGATTCGCTAATGTATGAATAACATATAATCTTGAATTAAGAACCTCGCTTCGCGAGAACCTTGTTTCCTCGCTTCGCTCGGAAATAGGCTTTTTGGCTTTTTAGATATTGAAGCGAGCCAATTGACTGTAGAACTATTTCAATTCTAAAAAAATTATTAAAATCTCTTTTATTTTTAAAATCAATTTGCTTTAGAAAAAATTCTTTTGAAACTTTGTCTTTTAATCTTAAATAAACCGAAGCGCTATCATGGGCTAAATTACCAAAACCAAAATTTTCCCAATCCAAGAGATAAATCTTCCCTTGCCTGTCTTCTATAAGATTATTGGGATAAACCTCGCCATGAACTGGCACTAATATCTTTGGTTGATTTTTTATTAATTTCTTTAATTTATTTTTTTGAACTGGGGTCAAAGTTTTGTCAATTATCTTTTTGTGAAGCCTTAAGCCTTCTTTAAAATAAAAAGAGGAAAAATTAGAAAGATTTTTTATTTCTCTAAAGCAGAAACGGGGAGTTTTTATTAAATTATTTAAATTTCTTGCAATTTCAATAATTAATTCTCGCTTCAGTTTCTTGAAAAAAAATCCTGATTTTCTCTCCAGGATTTTGCCCGAAATAAACTCCTCTTTAAAGTAAGGGTATTTCCCTTTCAGGTTTTTGCCAAAAAATTCTGGCACTCTAATTTTTACTTCTTTTAAATTATTTAGTAGCTCTAAAATTTTTGCTTCTTTGATTAGAGCTTTTTTAGCATGTTTTCTTTGAGGGTTAACCAAAATTTTTAAGACAACATTATCTTTCCCCTTCCTCCCTTTGGCTAAGATAAATCTGTTACTTTTTCTTATAATTTTTTCAAAACTTATTTTCTCTTTTTGACAAATTTTTAAAAGCTCTTTTTGGGTTAACATTTAAATTAAACTTTTTTGGTTACCTCCTCCCTTTTTTCTTTAAGTTCATTAATTCTATTTCTAAATTGAGCCGCTCTTTCAAACTCTTCCATTTTAGCGCATTCAAGCATTTGTTGTTTTAAATGTTCAATTATTTTATCGAACTCCTCAGGAGGAATATAAGGGGCTGAAGTATCTAATCTCATTGCCACTTCTTCATCATAATGTTCTTTAACTAAATCCGCTACTATTCCTTCTCTTTGCCAATCCAGGGCTAAAAACACAATATCTTGATAAAGTTTCTGGGCTTGTTTTTTAATCTGGGAAGAAACTCCAGGAGTAGCGAAAATTGTATCTTTTAATTCTTTGGCTCCTTTTTCTAAAATTTCTAAACTCCACCATGGTTTTGCTGAAGCCCACCAATACTGGTCAGAGTGTAAAGCCCTATCTAATGTTTCTCTTGCTTTTTTAAAACCTTTATCTTTAGGAGAACAGGAATTCACGGTTTTTATAGCTAAATTAGTTAATTTCCATTGTAGTTGATGAATTTTATTTTTGGGGTCTGCCCAGCGAGAAAAAGGAACACTCCTAGCTAAATCTTTATGCATTAAAGTCCAGCTAGCGGCTACTGGTTGACATTCTATTTCGTCTTTAAAATAATTCTTGAGTTCAGAAATAGTAACCGTAGGTAATTCTTTTAATTTATAGATATCAAAAAGTAGTTTCTCCAGTCCTGGCCTATGATGACCAAAAGTTTCTCCATCCATTGCTGTTAAAAGATACTCATGTTTTTGAAGACGAGAAGATAAGTTAGCAATCAACATTGGGCCCGAGGCAAGTTGAGCTGAGAGAATTTTAAAAGAAGTTTCTCTCTCTCGAAAGAAAATGTTAAAATCATCCATTCCTTTTATTTTATAAATTTTTGAATAGTCAGGCTCTCCGACTAAAGATGCCTCATCGGCTAAAATCCATTTATACCCCAAATTTTTAACAATTTTTGCTACTTTTTCTGAATAAGCCATTTCTGGAGAAAAAAATCCTTTTGGGTTATAAACCCTACCAAAATATTTTTGATTAGTAGTCTGATTTAATTCAATCTGCCTTTTTATTTCATTCTCTGGCAAAAGAGGCAAAAAAGCATGGTATTTTGCTGAACCAGTAAATTCAATCTGGCCTTTTTGGGCTGAGTCTTTAATGTCTGAAATAAGAGCCTGAAATCCGTTCTCTACTAATAGCTCGGTTAAGCAGGCATTAATATTTAAAGTTAATTTAGCATTAGGGTTTTCTTTTAAACCCTGAATTAGTTTTTGATAACTTTCTTTTACAACTTTGGAAAGTATTTCTTTGGTTTGGTTGGCTGGTTGATAGATATGCAAAAAATTTGCCCAAAACATAAAAGTTTAACTTACAATTTACGACTGACAACTTTTAATTTTATTTGTTATTTTTGTAAAAGTTTTTGGTATAAGCTTAGGTATTTTTGAGCTGATGACTCCCAAGAGAAGTCAGCCTTCATCGCTCTTTTAATTAAATCGTTCCAGGTTTTTTTATACTTATAATTTTCTAAAGCCCTAATTAAAGCTCCAAACAAGGAATAAGAGGAAAATTTTTCAAAAACAAAACCAGTTCCCTGATTATTCTCAGGTTTAAAATCTTTTACCGTATCGGCCAGTCCGCCAGTTTTTCTAACTACGGGTACGGCTCCATATCTCATCCCCTCCATCTGGGTTATGCCGCAAGGTTCAAATTTAGAGGGAACCAAAAGGAGGTCGGTTCCGGCAAAAATATGCCGGGGTAAAATAGAATCTGACATCAAGTGAGTCCCTATCTTTTTAGGAAATTTTTTGCTCATTTCTTCAAGAAAAGTGCGATATTTTGGTTCTCCTCCGCCTACAATAGTAAATTCTATCCCAAATTCTGAAACTAAAATTTCTAAAATTGGGAATAAAAGGTCTATGCCCTTTTGTTCATCAAGTCGAGTAACCATCCCCAGAACGGGAATTTTTTCTGAAACATCTAAATTAAATTCTTTTTGAAGATGAATTTTATTAGCTTTTCTTTTGCCAAGCGAGGAGATATCAAAATTTACCTCTATATGTTTATCAGTCTGAGGATTCAATTCTTCATAATCTAAGCCGTTTAGAATGCCAAATAATCTTGTTCTCTCTTCTCTTAAAAGATCATCTAGTCTTTCACCGTAATCTTTAGTTAAAATTTCTTGAGCATAGGTTTCAGAAACAGTATTAATAGCATCGGCATAAATGATGCCTCTTTTCATAAAATTCTGTTTAGTTAATCTCTCTGAAAAAAAGCTAGCCACTGGAGATTTACCATCGTCAAAATCTAATTCTGAAACAAACCGATGATCGAAAATTCCTTGATGATAAAGATTATGGATAGAAAAAACAGTAGCAATTTTAGAAAGCTTTGGGTCGTCTTTATAAACAGTTTTTAAGTAATTTGGCAAGGCTCCGGTATGCCAGTCATTACAGTTGATAATATCCGGCGTCCAATTAGACTGCTTTAAAAATTCTAATATTCCCCGAGATAAAAGAATAAACCTCAAAGGATCATCAGCATAACCATAAACATTAGCCCTTTTCTCGTAATATTCTTTATTCTCTAGGAAATAAACAGGGACATTGGATAAAGCTCCCGCAGGAGGAGTATATTTTTTAACCTTACAGATTAAAAACTGGGGTTGTTCTGGAATTTCAGTATCGGTGGGAACTTTAATCTTCTTTTCCACTGTTTCCAAAGGATACTGTCCCTCATCTAAGGAGCCGTATTTGGGAATAAAAATTCTCACGTCTACTCCTATCTTTTTAAGAGCCCTGGGCAAAGAAAACATTACCTGCCCCAATCCCCCTACTGAAATATAAGGAGAGGATTCAGTAGCCACAAAAAGAACTTTTAAAGGAGTTTTTTTCTTGAAAAAAATTATTTTATTGGCAAGGATAGGCATAATTTAACAAATTTATTTATAATTTTTCTGATAATCGAGAGAAATTAGCGACTGTTTTAATTATGCCATTAGGAATAAAATAAAGTTTCTTCTCTTTTGGGTCTAGAAGTAGAGTTCTTCTTAAATTTAAATCTTTAACTTCTCCTATTTTTCCTTCTATTTCTATTTTTTCTCCTATCCGATATTGATCCTCCAGAAGAATACAAATTCCAGAAAGATAATCCTGAATTAAACTTCTTGCCCCTATGCTCAAAGCTAAACCAGCTACCCCTATGCTAGCCAGCAGCGGAGCAATATTTATTCCTAGTTCTGGCAGAATAGTTAATATAGCTATAATCCAGACTATCCAATTAAAAAAGGAGTTAAATACCCCGGTCAAAGTTGCCATTCTCTCTTTTGAAATCTTGGTTTCTTTTTTTATCCCTTTTTGGATAAAAGTTTTAACAATTTTAGTAATAAAGCCTTTTCCTATCTTGGCAATTACTAAAGCAGCAACTAAAATTACTAAAATTTTTAAAAAAGGAGCTCCCCATTGAGCTATATTTATTTCTTCTTGCCAAAGCATATTTGTTATTATAGCAAATTTATCTAAATTGTCTATGTTATAATCGTTCCTTCTTTTTTAAGCATTGTTATCAAGAAAATATAAATCTCTGTTCATTTGGCTATCATAACCAACACACTTTGCCCTGCCTTGAAGAACTTTTTCATATTTACTGCAGTGGAAACACCCGCCAAATATTTTACAAATTAATCTATTATCATCTATTGTCTTTTTTATTCTCAAGGCTTTCTCTTGAATAATGGGAAGATAGGATTCAAGAGGTTTTAATTTAAAAGATACTGGCTCTCTGTCTCTATCAAGATACCAATAACTAAGTTTTTGGATGGGTTTTTTAAAATTATAAGAGGCTAAAATTAAATATATCGGCAGCTGCAACGAATTTCCATTCTCTTGATACCTGCCAGTTTTAAAATCTATAATATGAAATCCGCCGCTATGTAATATTTCAATCCAATCCAAGCTCCCAACTAAAATTAAATTTTGTTCTTTGAATAACCTCACTTTGGGCAGCTTATCTTCCATTTTATAACTTTTATTTCTAATTACCTTTGAACTTTCCACTCTTTTTAGCATTACCAGAGCCCTTTTTTTAAAATTCTCTTCCTCATTTTGGCAGCTAAATCCTCCTTCCTTCCCGGCATAGGGCTGCCAATTTCTTTCCAATCTCTCTGTTAAAGGAACATCTAATCTTTTCTTCGGGGGTAGAATATTAATTTCTTCAATGGTTCTGTGGATAATTGTACCCAAAGTTAAATAGGGATTGACTACTTGAATTTTGTGGCCTGTCTCAGGATTCCTGTATAGATTTCTAAGATAATAAAGTCGAGGGCAACTTTCAAAATCTGAAATAGCTGAATGAGAAATCCAAATGGTTTCTCCATTTTTAGAATTCATAGCTTTCTTTTTGTTCTAATTTTCTAAGATTCTTTTTTATTTTTAGTTAAATTTTTAGAGTGAATTTCTTTTGTTTTCTTGCTGAAAAAGAAAATGTAAATAATCTCTAAGACAGCCATAGTGTTAAGAACCAATAAGGGTATAAACCACCATTTATGGCAATTTTTAGCTGCTTTCCATAAAGCTACTCCCTTGAAAGGCAGAACCCACAAAAGAGTGAGCCAGATAATCCATTGATTTTCCATTAGATATTGTTCTATTAAAAATTGGTCCATAGTTTTAGTTTTTATTATTTTCAATTATTCCGGATTTCTATTTTTTAATATTACAGAATTTACCTAAAATTTTTATTGCTTTTTCAAGATTTTTTTCTTCAACTAAAACATAATCTGTCTCGTATGTTGATATGTACAATATGCTAATTTCGGCGTCGGCTAAGGGTTTTGATAAAGAAGAAACTATTCCGGTTGTAACAAAACCCAAAGGACCATCAACTTCGAAAGCCCGCCAACCTCTTTCCACCAATATGCCGCCGGGGATTTTATCTTCCGGCGAAATTATAGAAAGTTCATCCCTTGTTTTTGCTATGAAAGAAAAATCGCTATTCTGCGCCCAAGAAGGGATAAGAGTATTTTTGTCTAAATGACAGATGCCCAATCTTTCGGGCAAAATAGAAAGCGTAAATTTTTTTGTGTTTTTCATAAATTTTTATAAAGTTAATGATAATTTATTCTCAACCGAAATATCTAATGCTTTTGCAACTTTAACCTTAAAATCGGCTGGCGAGCTCTCGCAGAGGGCGAGCCAAACGCTTCTTTTTCCAACTGGCGGTGCCTTTTGGTTAAAATCCGAACCTATTTTAGGGAAAATCCCGACGCTGATTTTTAGCCCGCCGCCTGCGGCGGCGGGCAGAACTAAACTTGACGGCTCGCGGGCAAAAAATTTCCTCCCCTTAAACCCCTCCATTTTTTGCCCGCTTGTCAAAATCCTGTCGCATACAGGCGTACCGGAAAAAATTTTAGAATAATTTTTTGGATTCTTCCCCTAATTTCCTTAAATAGTCATTTACATAAAAATAATCTGGCTCACTTTTAATCGCTCTTGTTCTTATTTCAAAATCCGGGCTTTTAGAATTACTTCTATCAAAAAGAATTAGCCCTATGCCAAATCTTGAACAAAGCGACTCTAATCGTCCTATGTCTCGTTCTGCGTCTTTCGGCACTACAAGATAAACCTTGTGACTAAAAAGTTTATATGAACACGCCTGACCAAAGGCAGTGATAAGCTGATTAGTATCTGTTTTTATTTCAGCACTTATCATTTCAATGGGTGGCCGTATTGGATCGGTTTCCGAAAATTTATATATACCCAACACATCGGGCGTACCCCACTTATCGCCAAACTTATTCCCTCCCAGAGGAATAGCTTTTGTACACTCCTCTAAATCACTTTCAAGATATTCGGCAAAAGACGAATAAAAGCTTTCTTCATCTGGAGTAATCGATTTTTTAATTTCTTTAACAGCTTCT
>PETY01000009.1 GCA_002780915.1 Candidatus Nealsonbacteria bacterium CG02_land_8_20_14_3_00_34_20
AAAAACTGAGAGAAAAAAAATAGCTGATGAGTTAAAATCAGCCATTGCTTTTGGCGACTTATCTGAAAATGCAGCTTATAAGGAAGCCAAAGAGAGCCAGGCTTTTTTAGAGGGAAGAATTAGAGAATTGGAAAAGATAATTAACAATGCAGAAATTATTAAAAAAGACATAAATAATAATCAAGTCAAGTTAGGCTCCACAGTAACATTAAAAAATATGTCCCAACCAAAACCCTTGGTTGAAGTAGAAAAGTTTAAGATTCTGGGAAAAGAAGAAGCTGATCCCGTAAAAAAGAAAATTTCCTTTGAATCCCCTTTGGGTAAAAGTCTTTTGAATAAATTTAAAGGAGCGGTGCTAAAAGTAAATACGCCCCAGGGAAAGATTAAATACAAAATTCTAAAAATAGAATAATTTATAGAAGTTTTGGAAAGAAGACTTTTTTGACTTTGAGTTAAGAGTTGGTTAAAATAAAGCATAATACGTTGCATGATATAATATGTCCACTATTCAAGAGATTAAAAAGAATCGGAAGAAAAAATTGAAAGCAATTCAATCCGCTGGGTTGCTTGCCTATCCACAAGAGACAAAAAGGACTCATCCAATAAATTCGGTCCTAAAAAATTTCCCCTCGTTAGTTAAAAATAAAACAGAAGTTGTCTTGGTAGGGAGAATTAGGTCAATAAGAACCCATGGAGGATTAACTTTTTTACATTTTGAAGATGGTACCGGGAAAATCCAGGCTCTTTTTACTAAAGATAAAATAGGTTTCAAGGGTTATAAATTTTTTTTGGATAATTTTGACATAGGAGATTTTATTGAGATAAGGGGCGTATTATTTAAAACTAAAAAAGATGAAAATACAATTGCCGCTGTTGATTTTAAAATGTTAGCAAAATCTTTGCTTCCCTTGCCTGAGAAATGGCATGGTTTGAAAGATATTGAGGAAAGATATAGAAAAAGATATTTGGACTTAATTTTTAATCCTGAAGTTAAAGAAAGATTTGAAACCCGTTCAAAAATTATTAAAGAAATTAGAAATTTTCTTGAAAAAGAAGGGTTTTTAGAGGTAGAAACTCCAATTCTCCAATTGTTATACGGAGGAGCAAAAGCAAAGCCATTTAAAACCCATTTAAACGCTTTAAACCTTGACTTATATTTGAGAATATCTCCCGAACTTTATTTAAAGCGACTTTTGGTTGGCGGTTTTGAGAAAATTTATGAAATTGGAAAATGCTTTAGAAATGAAGGGGTGGATAAATACCACAACCCCGATTTTACTATGCTAGAGTTTTACTGGGCTTATGCAAGTTATAAAGATTTAATGAAATTAAACGAGAATGTGTTTAGAGCGATATTAAAGAGGGTGTTCGGGAAAGTGAAAATTAGCTATGGGGGAGATACTATTGATTTTAAAATTCCCTGGCAAAGGATTGAATTTTCAGACCTTCTCTTAAAAGGTGTCCAAGTAAAATATGAAGATTTAAATAGAAACGCACTGCTTAAAAAAGCGAAAGAGCTGGAAATAGAAATACCAGAAGGAGCAGATAAAGCTGTGATAGCAGATGAAATTTATAAAAAAATTTGCCGGCCTCAAATAATCCAACCCACTTTTGTTCTTCACCATCCCCTAGGGTTTCAACCTTTAGCTAAACAACTAGCCAAGAATCCTCAGAAACTAGCTAATTTTCAGTTGATAATAGGGGGAATGGAAATAGTCAATGCTTTTTCAGAACTGAATGATTCTATAGAACAAAGAAGGAGATTAAAAGAGCATGAAAAACTATTTAAGCAGGGATTTGAAGAGGCCCAGCGCTCTGATGAAGAGTTTTTAGAGGCATTAGAATATGGTATGCCGCCGGCTGCCGGCTTTGGAATGGGCATTGACCGATTGGTAGCTTTGCTGACAAATTCACACAGTTTAAGAGAGGTTATACTTTTTCCCACCATGAGACCCAAGTAAAATTTACAATTATCAATTTACAATTTTTATTGAATTTTCAATGAAACAACTTACAAATCGGTTTGAAACATTGAAAATTAGAACATTTATTGAAAATTAAAAATTAGAAATTGAAAATTAACGTATGTTAGACATCAAGTTCATTCGTGAAAACTCAAATTCGATAACAGAGGCCATAAAAAATAAAGGCGTTGATTTAAATATTGATGAGCTTTTAGAATTGGATGATAAAAGAAGAGAGCTTATTCAAAAAACTGAGAAAATTAAAAGTGAGCAAAAAAAGTTAGGGGAAAAAGATAAAGTAAAAGCAGGAAAGATAAAAAAAGAATTTAAAAAATTAAACAGAGAGCTTAAAAAAATACAAGACCGATATGAAGAATTAATGCTTTTAGTGCCCAATATTTATTCTGATGATACGCCTATCGGGCCCGATGAAAGCGCAAATAGAGAGATTTCTCGCTGTGGAAAAATTCCTAAATTTAATTTTCCAATCAAAGACCATATTCAATTAGGCAAGGATTTGGATTTAATTGACATAGAAAAAGGAGTGAAAACAAGCGGATTTCGCGGTTATTATCTTAAAAATGAAGCAGTCCTAATACAGTTTGCTTTAATGCAGCATGCTTTGGAAGAATTAAGGAAAAAAAGTTTTACCCTGATGATTCCACCGACAATTTTGCGGGAATTTGCTTTAATCGGCAGCGGCCATTTTCCAGAAGGGAAAAAGGAGATATATCAAATCGCCAATCCAGGTAGATTAGTAGATGGAAAAGAAATAAAAGAAAAATTTTTCTTGGCTGGAACATCTGAACCTCCTCTCTTGGCATATTATACTAATGCTGTTTTAGATGAGAAAAGGCTACCAATTAAATTGGCAGGTTTTTCTCAATGTTATCGCTCTGAGGTAGGCAGTTATGGCAAAGACACAAAGGGTTTATATCGTCTTCATGAATTTATGAAGATTGAGCAGATTGTTATATGCAGGGCTGATTTAGAGGAAAGCCATAGATTGTTTGATGAAATAGGGGAGAACGCTAAAGAAATTTTAAAAGAATTAAAACTGCCATATAGGGTTGTTCAGGTTTGCACCGGCGATATGGGAGCGGGAAAATATGAGATGCGAGATATTGAAACATGGATGCCTTCACGCCAGAGTTATGGCGAGACCCATTCTAATTCTTCTTTAACCGATTGGCAGGCAAGGAGGTTGAATATAAAATATAAAACAAAAAACGGGGAGAAAAAATTTGTTTTTACTTTAAATAATACGATGATTGCCTCGCCAAGAATCTTAATCGCTATTTTGGAAAATTATCAGCAAAAAGATGGAAGCGTGATGATTCCTCAGGTGTTGCAACCTTATCTAAAAGGACTGAAAAAAATCGAAAGAAAAAAGTAGATATT
>PETY01000035.1:0-3139 GCA_002780915.1 Candidatus Nealsonbacteria bacterium CG02_land_8_20_14_3_00_34_20
CAATGGCTGATTTTAACTCATCAGCTATTTTTTTTCTCTCAGTTTTTCTTAAATATTCTAATTCTTTCTTTAATTCTTTCAACCTCTCAGAGGTTAAGTATTCTTTCATTGTTTTGCTTCGCAAAATAATTATTTCTCTTTTTGAAAATACCATTCCAGAACTCTTTTTGCTATTTTATTGGTGATTCCTGTTTCTGTCGGCACATTCTCAATAACAATAGTTAAAACTATTTGAGGATTTTCATAAGGAGCAAATACAGTAATCCAGTTGTGGTAGAATCCTTCTCTTGAGGTTTGGGCTGTCCCCGTTTTAGCAGCAGAAGAAACTGGTAGAAAATTTAAACTATAAGCTGTCCCCTGAGCCGAGGTGACTGCTTGTCTCATCCCCTCTCTCACTACTTGAAGATTTTCAGGTAGAATAAAATTTTCTTTTAAAGTTTCCGATTGGAATTCTTGGATAAGATTATTTTTTTCATCCACTGCTGCCTTGGCAATTTGGGGTCGCATTAATTTCCCCCCATTGGCAAAAGCTCCTATCGCTACTGTTAATTGTATTGGAGTAACCTTTAAATATCCTTGGCCAATAGAAACATTATAAGTGTCCCCGGGATACCAGAGTTCTTTTAGTTTATTTTCTTTCCACTGAGGGTCAGGAAGAAATCCTGACTCTTCTTCGGGTAAATCGATACCAGTTTTCTCCCCTAAGTTAAAAAGTTCTAAGTTTTTTTTAATTTTTTCAATCCCTAGCCCTTTAATTTGACCATAGCCACCCCCAATAGTATAAAAATAAACATCGCAAGATTCAGCTATTGCTTTTCTCATATCAGTCCATCCATGAACTTTCCAGTCTTTTTTAAAAGTGCCATCTTTTAATAAAATTCCTCCTTGGCAATTAATTTTATAATCCGGCTCAATAATTTTTTCTTGCAGAGTAGCTGTAGCTATTAATGGCTTAATAGTGGAACCAATTAAATAATTACCAGATATTGCTCGGTTATAAAAAGAAATTTCAGGATTCTCCAAAATACCCCGGAATTCTTCTTCAGATAAAGTTTTAGAGAAAATATTATTATCAAAAGATGGCAAACTGACTAAAGCAAGCACCCCGCCCGTTTTTGGATCAAGAGCTATGGCGGCCGCATTTTTTACTCCATATTCCAATAAAGTAGCAGAAAGGACTTCAGTAATTTTTTGCTGCAAGGCGCTATCTAAATATAAAATCAAATTCCTGCCGGATTCTGGCGGTTTTATTATCTCCTGAGCTATTATTCTACCTTGGGCATCTCTTTCTGTCTGCAATAGACCGGGTTTCTCCTCTAAGATTTTATTATAGTATTTTTCCAAACCAGCCTTTCCTTCTTGGGTATCTTTTGAAAGATACCCTAAAAGATGCGAGAAAAGAGAACTCTGGGTGTAATCTCTTTTTTTGCTTTGTTTCAAACTAAAACCATTTAATTCGTCTATTCTTATTTTAAGAATAATAACTTTATTAATGTCTAAATTTTTGGAAATCGAAAATTCTCTCAGTCCCTTCTTATTATTCTCTTCAATCTTCAGGGTTAATTCTTCGGAAGGTTCATTTAAAATTCCTGCTATATTTTTAATAATTCTTTGTTTAGAAAAATCATCTTTGGGTAAATCCTGAAAATTGCAAATTAAATCAAAACTCTGAGAATTAAAAACCAGCTGTTGAAAATTCCTATCATATATTATTCCCCTTTGGGTCTTTAATTCTTGAAGTAAAAACTTATTTTTGCAAGATTGGTCTAAAAAACTTTTCCCTTGAACAATTTGAAATTGGAAAGACTTAAAAAATAAAAAAGAAATTCCTATTAAAAAAATCATCCCAAGCGTTAAAAAAATCTTTTGAGTAAGATGGACTTCTATTTTTTGAGAAGAAAGGTTTAAATCCACTTCTTTTCTTTGAGCTATTGCGTCTAAAATTATATCCTCCGGTTCAATTTCATCCCTCGGTCTTTTAATTTTAGATTTCTGGAAATTTTTGAAAAGATGGGAGTTTGACATATCTTAATAAAATTAACTTCAAAAAAATAGATATAGCTAAGAATACCGCAGTATTAAATCCTAAAAAATAATAGGAAGAAGAAATATCTAAAAATATCCCTCCAAAAATTGCACTATACAAACCCACTTTACCTTTTGGCTTTTCTATTAAATTAATAACAATTATTAAGATTAAAATTAAGTGGATATTTTTACTAAAAATTGTAAAAAATGGTAAAAAGCTTATCTGGATTAGAGCTAAAAAATAAAAAATAATTAATATTAAAAATATTTTTAAAACCTTAGGAACCATTTAAAGAGTTTCAAAGTTCTTTATAATAAAAACGTAATTTAAGTTTTGAAGATTAAAAAATGGCAGAATCTCTGCTCTTTGGAAAGGAGCAGAAGCCTGTTTTTCAATATTTTTTAGTTGACCTAACAAAATCCCTTGGGGAAAACTTCCGCCCAAGACACTAGTGACTACAATATCATCTTCTCTTACTTCTTTTTCTTTAGGAAGGAGGTCTAAAAGAACTTTAAAGCCTCCTTCTCCCTTAGCTAATCCATAAGTATCTCTGTCTTGAATTTCTACATCAATTATACTTTTTGTATTAGAAACTAGAATAATTCTTGAAAAATCATCATAGACCTTGTCTATCCTGCCAAGCAGTATTCTCTCCGGGGTAATTACAGGAAGATTTTCCTTTAACCCTTCATTTTTCCCAGCATTTATTAAAAGGTAGTCTTGCCAAGTATCCTTGGATATAACTTGTGATAAAACTAAATCAAAATCTTCTTTTAAATTAAGTCCTAAAGCATTTCTCAAAACTTCATTCTCTTTTTCTAAAGATTTAAATTGAGCAATCTCGGCAAATAATTTTTGATTCTCTTTTAAAAGAACTTCGTTTTCTTTGGTTAATCTATCTGCAAAGAGAAAACCTTTAAAAAAACAGGATATATTTTGACCAGCATCCCAGAAAAAACTCTGCATACCGGAAGAGTTCTGGTAAAAGAAATTTTTGAAACTCCCTGAAAAAGAAGAGAAATTCAAAAATAAAAAAAATAGAAGCAAGAAAAGAAATATTATGCTTTTTTTAATAATAGAATTCATTATTTCTATTATACCTTGCAGAGA
>PETY01000035.1:3176-6507 GCA_002780915.1 Candidatus Nealsonbacteria bacterium CG02_land_8_20_14_3_00_34_20
TGCAGAGAAAAATAAAAAAGCCCTCATTTTTTCCGTAAATTCTAACGGACTTAAATCCAAATATGAGGGCGATATACTTGAGGTATTTCACTCCGCGCTAGGACGAAACCCTGTATTATACAGTACGGAGCGAAGCTCGGCGCGGAGTAAGTCGGAATACAGAGTCCCGCGCTAAAATTTAAATACCTGAGGTGGCGGCTACCTACTTTCGCGGAAAAATCTACTATCATCGGCCTTGATGTATTTCACTTCCGAGTTCGGAATGGGATCGGGTGGTACAACATCAGTATAACCGCCACCTCAACTATCTAATTTAAATTTTTAGTGCGGAAGGAACAGGTGGAACAACCTCTGTATAACCCCCATATATCTGGATTCAAAGGATGAGGGTGAAAAAAATTATTAATTGCCAGCCAAAAGAAATCCTAATTTAGTAGTGCTCGGCTCAATCCCTTACGGGACTTACACCTGCACCCTATCAAGGTCATAGTCTCTGACCTAGGTAAGAGTCTTAATCTTGGAGTAGGCTTCGAGCTTTATATGCTTTCAGCTCTTATCCTTTCCTAACTTAGCTACCCAGCAATGCCCTGGGCAGGACAACTGGTAAACCAGAGGTTAGTTCATCCCGGTCCTCTCGTACTAGGGACAACTCTCCTCAAGACTCAACGCCTGCGGTAGATAGGGACCAACCTGTCTCACGACGGTTTGAACCCAGCTCGCGAACCACTTTAATTGGCGAACAGCCAAACCCTTGGAAGCTTCTTCACCTCCAGGATGTGGTGAGCCGACATCGAGGTGCCGAACAGAGCCGTTGATATGGACTCGCGGGCCCTACTAGCCTGTTATCCCCGGGGTAGCTTTTAGCTGATTATCCTCCGCAGTTCTACTAACCACGGTCGGTTCACTAAGCTCTGGTTTCCCATCTGCGCGGCATATCCGCCTTGCAGTTAAGCCGGCTTATCCCTTTGCAGGACCACTCCGATTTCCATCCGGAGCTAGCCGACCTTATAGACTTCTCCGTTACTTTTTAGGAGAAAAGCGCCCCACTTAAACTACCCGCCAAACACTGTTTCCCGCCAAAGGCGGGATTAGAACCAAGGCAATAAAAGGGTGGTGTTTCATTGGCGACTCCATCCATCCCGAAAGACAGATTTCATAGTCTCCCACCTACGCTACGCATTCATCACCAAAATTCAATATTTGGTTATAGTAAAGCTCCCGGGGTCTTTCCGTCTAGCCGCAGGTAAAGGGCATTTTCACCCCTATTGCGATTTCATCAGGCAGCTCCTGGAGACAGTTCTCTAGTCGTTAAGCCATTCATGCGGGCCACAACTTACGTGGCAAGGGATTACGCTACTTTAACACGGTCAGAGTTACCGCGGACGTTCACCAGAGGCTTCAGTCACTCAGCCCGAGCACATAATAAATTATGTACTTGGACCGGCAACATTAACACTCCGGCACTGGTCAGGCCTCAGCCCCTATATATCCTCTTACGAGTTAGCAGGGACCTGTGTTTTTGATAAACAGTCGCTAGAGAAATTTTCGCTGCGGGCGCCTAAATTTTTGCTTGCGCAAAAATTTTGACGTCAGATCTTATCCCGAAGTTACGACCACTTTTTTGCCGAGTTCCTTCAGGAGCTTTCACCTATTCACCTTGGTACTATTACACCAACCCACCTGTGTCGGTTTACGGTACGGATCCAGCACTTTTAACCCTAAGAGTTTTTCTGGGCAACTTGCTCACTTAGGTTCGCCTATCCGAAGATAAGCTTCCCTCCTGCTCTTTGATCTTTTAAAAAAGACCATTAAACAAGAGACGAAAATCCAATTATTCGCCTAAGCTACTAAATTGCGTCACTCTTCAGAAAAATGCTGAAGGGCCGGAATATTAACCGGCTATCCATCAAGTACACCTTTCGGCTTTCCCTAAGGACCGCCTAACCCTTGGCTGATATTCATTGCCAAGGAAACCTTGGGTTTTCGGTGTCCCGGTATCTCACCGGGATTGTGATTACTTATGCCAACATTCTCACTCCCTATTGCTCCACTGAACCTTACGATTCAACTTCAATGCTAATAGGGACGCTTCCCTACCTTGAGCACATAAAATTTATGCGCTCAATCTTATCTTCGGTACTGAGCTTGAGTCCCGGAAATCTTCGGCGCAGAACTCCTTAGCTAGTAAGCTATTACGCACTTTTTAAAGGATAGCTGCTTCTAAGCTAACCTCCTAGCTATCTAAGAAATTCCACTTCCTTATAAAACACTTAGCTCAGATTTAGGGACCTTAGATGAAGATCTGGGCTGTTCCCCTTTTGACTATAGAGCTTAGCCCCTACAGTCTGACTCCTCCTGTATATTTTGCTGGTATTCGGAGTTTGGTAAGAATATCTAGAAAAAATCCACGATATTCTTTCCAGTGCTCTACCCCCAGCATCTAACAGAAGGGCTAGTCCCAAAACTATTTCGGGAAGAACCAGCTATTACCAAGCTCGATTAGCTTTTCACTTCTTACCACAGCTCATCCCAGAGTATTGCACGACTCACGGGTTCGGACCTTCTTACGCCTTTCGGCGGAATTCATCCTGGCCATGGCAAGCTCGCTTGGCTTCGGGTTTTACTCCTTTCTCTTACGGGCTTTTCACCCTTGCTTTCACTTTGCCTACAAGGTAAAACCTTTTAGACTTGAGGAAGAAATAAACTCGTTGGCTCGTTATGCAAAAAGCACCCCATCACCATCCTTCGCTCTTTACTTCATAAAGAGCTACGGAATGGCAAGCCCCAATATTCTTTGGAGTTTATCGTTCCGAAGCTCCTTGCGGAGCAAGGAGCGAAGGACGGCTCTGAGTCTTTGTAGGCAAATGGTTTCAGGTTCTATTTCACCGCCCTCACTGGGCTACTTTTCACCTTTCCCTCACGGTACTTGTTCACTATCGGTGACCAGATTATATTTAGCTTTGGCAGGTTAGTCCTGCCTGTTTCCCAACAGGTTGTCTTGGCCTGATGGTACTCAAGAGAAACAACAAGGAGCACGAAGTGATTTTCGTCTACTGGACTATCACCATCTATGGTATCCCCTTCCAGGGAATTTCGACTAACCAGACTTCGTCTAAATATTCTCCCTTAGAAGTATTTCCATTTCATCCCGCCATAGGCAAGACAAGTCAGAAATACCCCCAACGTTATTTTCTTACAACCCCCATCCCCACATCTCGCTGTGCTCGATGTGTGGAATTTTCAATTTACGAATGTTCAATTTTCAAACAAATCCCAATTTTTCAATTTTCAAACAACGATTAACGTCATTGAAAATTAAATCATTAAGAAA
>PETY01000015.1 GCA_002780915.1 Candidatus Nealsonbacteria bacterium CG02_land_8_20_14_3_00_34_20
CAGAACCTTGATTCGCTAATGTATAACATATATTCTTGAATTAAGAACCTGCCTCGCTAACGCTCGGCAGAACCTTGAATGTTTTCCTCGTTGCGCTTAGAAAGCCATTGTCTTGGAGATTTTTAAAAAGAAAAAGCCCATGGTTGACGGCGAACCATGGGGTTATATTATCTATGTATTTTAAGGTGCAATATAAGTCTGAGTTCCGGATTATCCCGGACCCGGACTATTTTTGGTATCTTTGGCGAAGAAAATGGCTCTCTTGAATAACAAAGGTAATCAATAAAGCTAACCCTACGCCCGAACCATACATTCCTAACTTTCCAAACTCTTGAGCCATTTTTATGCCTAAGAATTCAACCCCTATCAAGACTAAGATAAGGAGAACAATAGCAACTACAGTGTGTCTTACTATAAATTGAGTCATATATTTTGAGACAATGGAAAATGCCGTCTTTTTTCTTATCGTCTCTCCTTTCTTTTTGACGACCTTTACTTAAAGAACTATTGATAACATAACACCTATTTCTATTTTTGTCAAGGGGAAATACAAAAAATAAAACTGAGATTGCTCCCAGTTTTTAAAATTTCTAAACGAGTGATGTCAATTTCTTTATCGATGGCTGCGGTAGGTAGACAGACAGACAAGGATTTTATCCAAATGGCGGGCGCGACGGGATTTGAACCCGTGATCTTTCCCGTGACAGGGGAATATGTTTAGCCAGACTACACCACGCGCCCATTTACAATACCGGGTGGGAATCGTCCTATTTATCATTTGATAGGACGCCCTGTCAAATGACGGGGCGAACCCATCATATGTCGGCGGTCGGATTTGGACCGACGACCTAACGCTTATGAAACGTTTGCTCTAACCACTGAGCTACGCCGACAGAATAAAAAATTTGTTGCGGGGGTCAGAATTGCACTGACGTCTCCAGCTTATGGGACTGGTGAGATACTACTTCTCTACCCCGCTACAGATATATTATCTTAAATTTTAAAAAAAATCAACAAATGACAACAAACCGATGGGTGACAGGCGCCAGTCACCAGTTGTAAGTTGCCAAGTCGCCAGTTGCCAGTTGTATTATGCCTTGCTGACAGTTTTTATGATTTTGATAAATTCCTTTGTGTTCAGTGATGCGCCGCCAACTAAAACTCCTACCATACCAGCTTCCTGAAAATAAGGTAAAACATTTTCTGAATTTACACTTCCTCCATAAAGAATAGGAGTTGTTTGGGCTGTTTTTCTTCCATATTTCTGGGAAATTATTTTTTTTAAGAAAATATTAACAGTTTGGGCATAGCTTGACTGACAGGATTTTCCGCTCCCAATTGCCCAAACCGGTTCATAAGCAATGATTAAATTCTTAACTAATTTCCTGGAAACCCCGGTTAATCCTTTTAAAACTTGCTTTTTCAAAACTTCAAAAGTTTTTTCCTGATTTTTTTGTTTCTGATTTTCTCCAATGCAAAAAATCGGCTTGAGCTTCTCTTTTAAAACAAGTTTAATTTTTTTATTAATTATTTCGTCATCTTCATTAAAAATTCTTCTTCTCTCTGAATGGCCTAAGATAACATATTCAACTCCTAAATCTTTGAGTATCAAAGGAGAAATTTCGCCGGTAAAAGCGCCTTTTTCTTCAAAAAAACAATTCTGGGCTCCTAATTTTAAATTGCCTGTTGCCTGTTGTAAGTTATCTAAACAAACAAATGGTGGGCAGATTACCACTTCAATGTTTCTAATATTTTTTACACCCAATTTTGTCGCATTGAAAATCCGTTTAGCTTCGGCTAAAGTTTGAGGGTTCATTTTCCAATTGGCAATAATAAATTTTTTCATATCCTTAGATTAAATTAAACTAATTATTCCTAAAGTTGTTAAAATAACGATTATTCCAGCAATGAAAACACCAAGCGATATTAAAGGAATTGCTCTTTTTGGGGGAATACCGAAGACAAAAGCGCAAATTGAACCTGTCCAAGCGCCGGTAAATGGTAAAGGAATTGCTACTAAAATCACCAAGCCTAATTCTTTAAATTTTTGGAATAAATCTTGGTGACTATTTCTTGTTTTTTCAAAAAGCCAGGAAAAAAAACGATTAAAAAAATAAAACCTATGGGTTAGAAAATTAGATAGTTTTTCTAAAAATAGAATAATGAAAATGGGGGGAATTAGATTTCCTAAAATTGAAAGAAAAAAAGCAGAAACTACTGGAAGCTTATAAACTACCAAGGCAATGGGAATAGATCCTCGCAACTCTAAAACTGGACTCATGGCAATTAAAAAAGTTTGAATTTCTGGAATCATTGTTTCCTTAGGTATCGGGCTGCTTTTTCGGGTTCAATAGTTGAAATCTCCATTCGGGAACCAATTTCAAAACCGGCCCAAATTGCTGTTTTTGGTAAAATTGTCCAATGCCAGTGATAATAAGGATATTTTTTGCCATCAGAGGGAGCAGTATGTAAGTAAAAATTATAATCAGGGTCATTTAATCCTTTATAAATTTTAAAGAGAGCTTTTTTAAAAACTTCTGCTAAACACTTCTTTTGAGTTTCGTTAATCTCTTCAAAATAGGGTAAATGTTTCTTGGGAGTGATAATTATCTGAAAAGCAGCTTTTGAGGCAAAGGGACAGATTGCCAAAAAATCGCTATTCTCAGCAATAATTCTCGTTCTAACTTTCATTTCCCATTCGTTCATTTTACAGTAAATACATTCTCTATGTCTTTGATAATAACTTTTAGCGTTTTTTAGGGCTTTTCTTAAATCAACATCAATTAATGGAGTAGTAATAATCTGGGAATGAGGGTGGGGTTGAGAAGCGCCGGCGGCTGGTCCATGATTATGAAAAACAGCAATATAATTAACATAAGATTTTCTTTTCAATTCTAAATATCTTTCCTGATAAGCATTGAAAACTTCTTTCACTTTTTCTTCTTCAAGGAGAGCTAAAGATTTATCATGATTCTTTGTAACAACTAATTCATGCCAGCCAATAGCGTTCATTCTTTGATAAATATTCCCTTCAATTTTTTTATCAAGGCTTGAATAAGGCAAAAAGGCAGGATATTTATTGGGAATTATAATTGTGCTCCAATTGGAAGGGTTCTTTAAGTTTTTGGGATAAATCAAAACAGCTTTTTTTATAATATCTTTTTGGCAAAAGGGGCATTCTTTTTTTGTAATCATTAACCTTTTTCTCTTCTCCCTTTTAAAAGTCTCCGGCCTTTTACCACGACCTGTAGCAATAATAACCCAATCTTTCGAAACCAAATCAAAACGAAGTTCGGATGGAAATTTTAATTGCTTTCTTTTTGCCATATAAATATATTATTGCGGCTTCGCCGCATAAAAAAACTATTTAGTCAAAATTATTGTTTTAGAATTAAGAATAGCAACAGTGTGTTCAAAATGAGCTGAAAGTTTGCCATCAGAGGTAACAAAAACCTGATTATCTTTTCCATTTTTTATTTCACCGCTGCCCAAAGTGACCATTGGTTCTAAACAAAAAACCATCCCTTCTTTAATCTCTGCTCCTGTATGCCTTCTGCCATAGTTTAAAATTTGGGGGTCTTCATGAAGTTCCCTGCCAATGCCATGACCGCAAAGGTCACGAACTACATTAAACCCTTGAGATTCAACATATCTTTGAATAGTATTTGAAATATCGCCAAAAGTATTTCCAATTCTGGCTTTTTTTATCCCTCTTTTTAAGGCTTTTTTAGTTACTCTAATTAATCTCTGGGCTTCTAAAGAAATTTTTCCTACTGGGATAGTTACTGCCATATCTGAATGATATCCTTTATATTTCATCCCAATATCTAAAGATAAAATATCACCTTCTTTTATTTTTTTTTTCGTTGGAATCCCATGAACAATTTCTTCATTGATTGAAGTACATAAAGTTGCTGGAAACCCTTGGTATCCCTTAAATGACGGTTGTCCTCCAGATTTAAAAATGAGCTTTTCTGCAAGCTCGTCTAATTCTTTAGTGGTAATTCCCGGTTTAACTCTTTTTACCAATTCTTTTATAATTTGAGCCAGGATTTTACCACCTTCTGCCATTATGGAAATTTCTTCTGTAGTTTTAATTTTAATCATTTAGCGCTTTAAAAATATTTTGGAAAACAGCGGCGACTGACTGTTCACCATTAACTTTTTTAACTTTTAATCTCTCTTTTTTAAAATAATCTATCAACGGCAGGGTTCTTTCTTTAAATTCTTTTAATTTACTCTTTATTACTTTTGGGTCACTATCTTCGCGAAAAACTAATTTTGAACCATCAAATGGACATTTTTTTAATTTGGCAGTTTCTTTGGTATATAAAATTGAGTGGCGCATTAATTCACAGATTCTCCTGTGGCTATTTCTCCAAATTGAAACCTCCTGTTTTTGTTCAATTAAAATTATTTTAATATTTGAAATCCCGTAAAGTTTTTTTAATAAAGGAATTACTTTTTTTGCCTCATAAAGAGTTTTCGGAGAGCCCGAAAATACTATCCCTTTTTTTTCTTTAGATAACGCTTTAATTTTATTATTTACCCAAAAAGCGATTAAAGGAGGATTCATCCATTTTCCTTTTTCTCTCAATTTTTTTTCTTCTGAAAGAAAATATTTTTTACCGCCAATTTTTATAAAGTCGCCCTTTTCCGCTGCGGCTAAATTTCTCTCAATAATCTCGCTTGTTTCAAAATGATAAAGATTAAACTTCTCAGCTAATAATTCAGCTTGAGTTCCTTTACCCGAACCCGGTGACCCCATAATAATTATGACTAAAAGTCTCATTTTAGAAATTAGAAATTAGAAATTTTAGAATGTTTCATATTCTCGCATTTCGAGTTGAGCCTTAATTTGCCTTGCTGTTTCTAAAACTACGCTTACTATAATTAACAGGGCTGTTCCACCAATTAAGAATTGAAACTGTTGAACTCCGGTTGTCCCCTGAACAATAGAAGGCATTACTGCAATTAAACCTAAAAACAAAGCTCCTATTACTAAAACTCTATTTAAAATATAATTTATATAGCTGGCCGTTGAACTACCGGGCCTAATTCCAGGAATAAAACCACCCATCTTTTGTAAATTTGAAGCTATGGACTTAGGATCAAAGGTGACTGCAGTATAAAAAAAGGTAAAAAGAAAAACTAAAACAAAATACAAAATTCCATAAACCCAAGGACTTTGGAAAAGGTTATTTATGGTCCCAGCCATACTGCCGATTATTCCTCCCGCTCCACCTAAAAAAGAAGCAAGCATTCCCGGCAACATCAAGATTGATATAGCAAAAATTATTGGAATAACTCCGGCTGGATTAACATTTAAGGGTAAATAAGTAGAAACTCCTCCATAGAGTTTCATTCCCCTCACTCTTTTCGCATAAGAGACGGGAATATTTCTCCTTCCTTCATTTATTAAAACAACTCCCCCGATAATTACTAAAGCAATTATAAAAAAGAAAACATAAGAGAAGAGCTCGGCTTGCTCAAAGGTTAAAAGCATCTGGCGAACGTTATTGGGGAAATTGGCAACAATTCCAGCAAAAATTAAAAGAGAAACCCCATTGCCAATACCCTTTTCTGAAATTAATTCTCCTAGCCACATTAAAAATACTGAGCCAGCAGTAATGGTTAAAATAGAAGTTATTAAAGTAATTAAAGATAAATTTCCTACCGCTCCCTGGCTCTGCAGAAACATTAACATTGCATAACTCTGGATAACAGCTAAAGGAACGGTGGCAATTCTACAATATTGATTAAATTTCTGCCGACCCTGCTCTCCCTCTTCTTTATAAAGACGCCCTAACTGAGGAAAAATTAAAGTCATTATCTGAAAAATAATAACTGCGGTAATATAGGGTCCTAATCCCAACATAATGACAGAAAGATTATCTAGGGCGCCTCCAGTAAATAAATTTAAAAGACCGAAAAATTGATTGGTAGCAAAAAACTCCTGCATTCTCTGAATATTAATGCCTGGAACTGGAATGTTAGCCATTAATCTAAAAACAGCAAAAATCCCTAAAACAAAGAGAATTTTATTGCGAAGATCTTTTATTTTGAATATTTGAATAATTTTATCAAACCGCATACTTAGAACAATTTTTAATTTTTAATTTTTAATTTTAAATCAATTTTCAATGTCTAAATTTTCAAACATTTAACATTTAAGAATTTAAAAATTATTTCAAATTTATCATTTAACATTTAAAATTTGCTTAATGATACCTTCTACTTTCTCAATCTTCTCTTTCGCTTTTCTGGAAATATAACAATCCTCAATAACCAATGCCTTGGTAAGTTCTCCTTTTCCTAAAATCTTAACCTTAGGAACCTTCCCTTTTATTTTACGAATTATCTTTTTCTTGAGCAATATTTGGGGTGAAATTTTCTCTTCGGAACTAAACTTTTTCTCTAAAGTTTCTAAATTTACTATTACAGTCTTACGCTTTAAGCTTTGTGCTTTAGGCTTATTTTTGTATCCCCTCATCTTAGGATACCTTTTAATCCATTCTCTTATTTGAGGATGAAATTTCGCTCCACTTCTTGATTTTTGTCCTTTTGCTCCTTTACCAGAAAACGTGCCTTTCTTGCCACCCCTGCCTATTCTCTTTTTTTTCTTTAATTTATGAATTGGTTTGAGTTGGTGTAATTGCATAAAACATTTTAACATCTAAACATTTAAACAAATGCTTAAATGCTTATATTTTTATTTTTGAGCTTCTCAAGGGCCTTGATGGTTGCCATGGCATTATTTAATTTATTCCCAGTTCTGCTTAAAATCTTTGAAGAAATATCCTGAATTCCAACCAAGGAGCAAAGAATTCTAACTACACCCCCAGCTACTAATCCTTTTCCTTTTTTTTGAGGTTTTAATAAAACCTCTGCTGCCCCAAACTTAGCCTGAACCTCATGAGGAATAGTCCCGCTTAAAATTTGAACCTCTATAATATTTTTTTTAGCAACTCTTGTTGCTTTTTCTATTGCTTGGGCAACATCAAGTCCTTTAGCCGCTCCCACTCCTATTTTTCCGGCTTTATCTCCGAGCACCATAACTGCCCGGAATCTTAATTGTTTCCCTCCGGCAGAAACACGAGTAACTCGAGCTAAATCTAATAATTTAGATTCAAATTCATCCTTCGGCTTATCAAATTTTCTGTTTTCTCTTCTCATAGTTTGAAAATTGTCCGCCAGCTGGCGGATTAGAAATTTAAAAAATAAGTCCCCCCTCCCTCGCTCCTTCAGCTAATGCCTTCACCCTTCCATGGTATCTGTATCCACTTCTATCAAAAACAACTTTTTTAATCTTTTTCTTTAGCGCTTTTTGGGCAATCAATTTTCCTACCTCGTAAGCAACAGCAACTTTCATAGTTCTAATTATTTTCTCTTTCTTATTTTTAAAGTTTTTAGCTTCAAGTTGTCTCGCTATAGCGGCATCCCTCTGCAGCGGTGATGGTTTTGAACTTTGAGTTTTGAGCTTTGAACTTTTTAATTCTTGACTACTTGTCGCAAGAAGCGTTTTCCCTGTTTCATCGTCGATTAACTGAACATAGATATATTTATTGGAACGAAAAACACAAAACCGAGGAACCATTGAAGTACCTTTTGCCTTTGCCCTAACTCGCTTATGGCGCCTAATTCTCTTTTCTTGTTTTACTAACATAGTCATTGAGAATTTTACCCAGTAGTAGTTGCTGCTTTTTTACCAAGCTTTTTCCTAATAACTTCTCCTTGATATCTTATACCTTTTCCTTTATAAGAATCAGGGGGTCTTACTTTTTTTATATTTGCTGCAACCTGGCCTACTAATCCTTTATCAATTCCAGATACGATGATAAGATTTTTCTCCACAGAAAATTGAATATTTTCTGGAGCAGCAATTTTGACTGGATAGCTGAAACCAACTTCTAAAACTAAATTTCCCTCTTCAACTCTTGCTTTAAAACCAATTCCTTCTATCTCTAATCTTTTTTCAAAACCCTTAATAACCCCTTCTATCATATTAGAAATAAGGGTTCTGGATAGTCCCCAAAGTGCTTTAGATTTAAGGGTAGCTTTTTGGGGCAGGAGATGAATTTTCTTTTCTTTTAATTCAACTTTAATTTGAGGGAAGATTCCGCCCGAAAGTTCCCCTTTAGGTCCTTTTACTTTTATCTGAGCTCCTTCTATTTTTACCTCTACATTTTCCGGTATTATTATTGGTTTTTTCCCTATACGACTCATAATCTTAAAACTTTATAACCTACAACTTACAACTTGATTAAACGAGAAGAAAATTTTAAGCGCCCCGCCAAATCGTCAAGCGAGGAGAAAGGTTTTTAGGAGCGCTTTGAGGCAAAATTGCTTGGTTCCCGATAAAGTCGGGAAATTTTGCCGAAAACTGAGCGAGTTCGCTCGCTGGAAGCGGACGAGCGTCTCCTAAAAACCTTTCTCTGAGCGAATCACCATAGTTCGCAGATTACTTCTCCTCCTAATTTCCGCTTTTTTGCCTCTTTATTAGTCGTCAATCCCGAAGAGGTGGAAATTATTGCTATCCCGTAACCTGATTTTACTTTTTTTATTTTTTTAACTGGCAAATAAACCCTCCTCCCTGGCTTGGATATTTTTCTAATTTTAGAAATTGCAGGACTCCCGTCATTATATTTCAAATCTACAATGATTTTTTTTTCAATACCTTTTCCCTTCTTCTTAACATCTAAAATAAAATTTTCCTTTTTTAAAAGCTGCAGGATTTCAAATTTTAGTTTCGAAAAAGGCGAAATCACCACCTGCGATTTAGCGATGGCTTGGGTATTATTTATTGAATTAAGCATATCAGCAATTGGATCCATAATACTAGTTTATAACTTTTAAAATGAGGAAATCAACTTTCGGGACCATCCGCAGGCAAAATTGCTTGGTCCCGCCCTCTAATCTAAATAAATATTACATATGTATAGAGGGCGGGAATTTTGCCGAGAACTAAGCGAGGTTACCGCTGGAGTAAGCGAGCATGTCCCGAAAGGTGAATTCCCGAATAACTACCATGATGATTTTTTTATTCCTGGAATTTCTCCTTTATTAACCATTTCCCTAAAACAAATTCTACACAAACCAAATTTTCTCATATACCCTCTTTTTCTCCCACATCTGAAACAACGCGGAGTGGTTCGAGTAGAAAACTTTGGTACTTTTTTCGATTTTGCAATTTGAGATTTCTTTGCCATCTTCTCTTTGTTAATTAATGCTTTATGGGAAATCCAAGCAATCTTAATAACTCTATTCCTTCCTCTTTATTCTTGGCTGTAGTAACAACGGTAACTTCTAACCCAAGAATTATCGGTGCCCGCTCTGGAAAAATCTCTGGAAAGGCAATATGTTCTTTAATGCCTATATTTAAATTGCCATTTTTGTCAAAAGAAGCTGGAGAAATTCCTTGAAAATCTCGAGAGCGAGGCAAAACAATATGAATTAACTTCTCTAAAAAATCATGCATTTTTCGACCCCTCAAGGTAACTTTCCCCCCTATAAAGCCTCCCTTCCTTGTTTTAAAAGAAGATATCGACTTTTTAGCCTTGGTTAAGATTACTCTCTGTCCAGAAATTTGAGATAAATTATCAATAACGTAATTAAAGAGTTTCTTTTGTTCTTCGGCGGTCTTACCAGAGCTCAATTTGCCCAATCCTGTATTAATTACCACTTTTTCAATCTTAGGAACAGCCATAATATTCCTATACCCAAATTTCTTTTTCATAGCCGAAACGGCTTCTTTTTTGTATTTGTCTTTTAATCTAAGCATATGATTTTAAATTTCTTGTCCACATTTCTTACATATCCTACTTTTCGCTTTTCGCTTTTCGCTTTTCGCTATAATTCTGTATCCTATCTTAGTTGGCTTACCGCATTTTGGACAAATAATTTTTGCGTTAGAGACAGAAATTGGTTTTGGCATTTGAATAATTTGGCCTTTCTCCCCCTGTTTTTTAGGCCGAACATTTTTTTTAACTAAATTTATTCCCTCTACCAAAATTTTCCTCTTTTCTGCAAAGACTTTTAAAACTTTTCCCTTTTTGGTATAATCGTCTCCTGAAATTACTATTACTTGATCACCTTTCTTAATTTTCATAATTCCGTTAGGAATAACTAAATTACTTCTTGAGCTATTGCTGCTATTTTTTCAAATTTTTTTTCTTTGATCTCTCTGGCTACAGGCCCTAATATTCTACTTCCCTTAGGCTCTTTAGTACTCCCTTCTAAAATTACTACTGCATTGTCGTCGAATCTGATATAAGAACCATCCTTTCTTCTTTTGGACTGCCTTTGCCGAACTACAACTGCTCTTACTATTTGGTGCTTTTTTACCATCTTTCTTGGCTCAGCTTGTTTAACTACTGCTACTATAACATCTCCCAGAGAAGCGTATCTTTTCCTTGTTCCTCCTAAAGGACGAATACACTGAACGATTTTAGCTCCCGTATTGTCTGCAACATTTAAGATTGTTCGAGGCTGAATCATAAACTCATTTTAACATCTTAACATACAAACATTTTAACATTATGTTTAAATGTTAAAATGCTTAAATGTTTAAATGGTTTTGCCGATTACTTTCCATCTTTTATCCCTGCTTAGCGGACGGCATTCTTCAATTATCACTTCGTCCCCTACTTTGTATTCCTCTTTGTCGTTATGGGCCTTGTACTTTTTATGGATTTTATACCTTTTCCCATACAAAGGATGCTTTTTAATTCTTTCTACCCGAACCACTACAGTTTTTTGCATTTTATTGGAAATAACTTTTCCGGTCAATTGTTTTTTAGGCATATTTTAGAATGGTTAGTATTCTGGCAACATCTTTTTTTATTTCTTTTAACTCTTTTGTATTTTTAACTTTACCTGAACTTAATTGAAAACGTAATTCTTGAATTCTCTTAGACTTTTCTTTTAAAAGTTTTTTTAGTTCTCCTTTTGATTTTGACCGTAATTCTTTAATTTTCATCTTTTGGCTACGAAATCCGAATTTTTTACGAATATACGAAAATGTTTTCGTAATTTCGTATGTTTTTCGTATTTCGTAGCTATCTTTTAATAAATTTGGTTTTGATTGGAAGTTTATCCCCGGCTTTTTTGAATGCCTCTCGAGCGAGTTGTTCCCCAATTCCTTCCAGTTCAAAAATAATTCTTCCTGGTTTTATTGAAAATACATAATGGTCTGGGGACCCTTTTCCTCCACCCATAGGAACCTCTGTCCCTTTCTTGGTTACTACTTTATTAGGAAAAATTCTTATCCACAGTTTTCCTCCTTTCTTTAGATATTTTATAACAGCCTTCCGCGCTGCTTCTATTTGAGCAGAACTAATCCATTTTACCCCCAAAGACTTCAGACCAAAACTCCCAAAACTAAGTTGACTCCCCGCTGTTTCAAAAGTTCTTTTCCTACTCCGACCTTTTTGATGCTTACGATGTTTTACTTTTTTAGGTATTAGTATAGCCATCTTATTGACTATGACAAGGACAATAACAACTTTACAACTTACAACTAAAATTATCAGTTATTAGTTATTAGTTGTTAGTTGTTAGTTGTTAGTTGTCAAAGCGTTCGCCCTTATATATCCAAACTTTTATCCCTATTATTCCATAAGAAGTATGGGCTTCTTCAAAAGCATAATCAATATCGGCCCTAATGGTCTGACGGGGCAACTTCCCTCTGCCTAACCACTCATCTCTAGCAATTCGAACTCCACCTAATCTTCCGGAAACCCCTATTTTAGCTCCTTGAACCTGTCTATGAGCCATAATTTTATCTAATGCCTGTTTTAAAACCCGACGATAAGGAACTCTTTTTTCTAGTCTCTGGGCCACCCATTGACCAACCAAAGAAGGAGATATCCAAATATCGGAAACTTCTTTCACTTCTATATTTATTCTTTTTGATTTTTGCTCAATATCTTTTAAATTTAATTTTTTGTTTTTAAATAGAGTTTTTATTAATTTTTTCTTTAAGGTCTCTATTTCCTCCCCTCTTCTGCCAATAATCAAACCAGGTCTGGCAGAGAAAACAAAAATATTTACCTTATTCTCTTGGGGGGTTCTTTCAATTTCTATTTTTTCCACGCTGCAATCTTCTAAATTTTTCTTTAGAAATTCCCTAATTATAAAATCTTCCTCTATAGATTCTTTTGGCTTTCTACTATAAAAACCATGGGATAACCAATCTGTAGTTTCTCCTATACGAAATATTTTAGGATGGACTTTATGACTCATAGTTTAGAAAGCTTTTCGCCTAAATATTCTCTTAGTGCTTTTTGGAGAAATTGATTTCTTGATTTTTCTCTCTGGCTTAAATTTAGATTCCGGGACTCTTAATTTTTCCATGGTTTCTATCTTTGATTCTACGGTTTTGGGAACCTTTCTGAATTTTTTAACTTTTTTAGGAATCCTAATTTCATCTAAAACTAAAGAAACATGGGAAGTTCTTTTTTTAATTTCCTCTGCGTTACCACGCGCTCGAGCCCGCCACCTTTTATATGTTGGTCCTTGGTCAATGGTAATTTTTGAAACATAAAGATTTTTCTCATCTAAATGAAAATTATTTCTAGCATTAGCCATCGCTGAATTTAAAAGTTTTAGTAAGGGCGGAGCTGCTTTTTTGATAGTGAAATTCAAAATGGTTTGAGCTTTCTCAACTGATTTTCCTCGAATTAAGTCAGCAACTAGCCTTGCCTTGCGGGGAGCGATGCGTAAATATTTTAGTTTTGCGCTAACACTCATAACTCATAACTTATAACTGACAACTAACAACTGACAACTGATAATTTTAGTTGTAAGTTGTAAGGTTGTCATTGTCATTGTCATCTCTGTACTGTTTTTGTTTCTATCTCTTTCTGCAATTTTCCTCCATGTCTGGTAAATTTAGTAGTAGGAGCGAATTCTCCTAATTTATGCCCTACCATTTCTTCTACAACTTTGACCGGGATAAACTCTTTCCCGTTATGAACAGCTAGGGTAAATCCTATCATCTCAGGAATAATGGTACAAGATCGAGACCAAGTTTTAATAATAGTTTTACCTTCAGGTTTTGCTTGCTTTATCTTTTTTAACAATTTCTCGTCTATATATGGACCTTTTTTAAGACTTCTTGTCATATTAATTCAAGATTATAATTACAAGAGAGGGAGACCGAGCACGTAAACCATTATGTGCTTCGGTTGACCGAGTGAAGTAATTATGCG
>PETY01000029.1 GCA_002780915.1 Candidatus Nealsonbacteria bacterium CG02_land_8_20_14_3_00_34_20
GTTCTCTAAAACCTGGCTACAGCTTGCAGTTAAAACTAATCGAAATTGTTTTTTACTTTCAGTAGGAGCTTTTAAAATTGGCAATTTTTCGTAAAAAAGGTTATATTTTTGAGCTAAATCAAAAGCTAAGTTGCAAATCAAGTTTGGAGAAAATTTTTCGGCTGCTTCCTTAACTGCCTCGGGAAATTTATAGATAGTTCTTAAAATATCTAATTCTTCTTTTTTAAAATCTCTACCGTTAAAGTGATGGAGGTCAAGCCTCCGTAAGTTTGATTTTTTTAAAACACTCTGAGTTCTTACAAAAGTATATTGAAGATAAGGACCAGAATTTCCTTTAATATTTAAAATTTTCTCCCAATCAAAAATAATATCTTTGCTATAATATTGGGATAAATCATTATATTTTATTGCTCCTATGCCAACCATTTTAGAGATTTCTTCTTTTTCTTTTTTAGATAAACCCCTGCTGGTCCCTGACTTCTCAATAATTTCTTCTGCCCTCTTTATCGCTTCTTCCAGAACCTCTTCTAAAAAAATGGTCTGACCCTTTCGGGTGGAAAACTTACCCTGTTTTGAACGATAAAGTCCGTGGCCAATATGGCAAAATTTTGTTTTTCCTGCCCCGTACCGAACCGAAGGTTCTGGCGCGGGGTTTAACCAACCCAAGAGCTCCACTGCCTGAAATAATTGTTTTAAATGAAGGGATTGCTCTACCCCAACTTCATAGATGATTAAACTGGGTTTCCATCGTTTCAGACGATATTTTATTGTGGCTAAATCCCTGGCGAGATAAGTTGTTGCTCCGTCAGATTTCAAGAGCATTGAGGGAGGCAATGCTTCTTGAGGATATTTAATGATTATCGCTCCCTGGCTTTTAACAGCAATCTTTTTCTTCATTGCTTCCTTAATCACCCCTTTTAACATCTTCTGATAAAAACTTTCTCCTAAACAATAATCAATTTTTATTCCTAAAAGTTGATAAATTTTCTCAAACTCTTTTAAACTCCAAGAAACACATTTTTGCCAGATTCTTTTAACTTGCTTATTCCCCTCCTCTAATTTTTTAAACCATTTCCTCCCCTTTTCTTCTAATTGGGGATTTTTCTCTGCTTCTTGATGGAATTTTACATAGAGTTTATTCAGCTCTTTTATTGGCTCTTTCTCAATTTTCTTTTTATTCCCCCATTTTTGGATAGCGTAGAATAATTTTCCATACTGGGTTCCCCAATCACCTAAATGATTATCCCCAATACATTTAAAACCTAAAAATTTATAGATATTATAAATAGCTTGGCCAATAATTGTAGAGCGCAAATGACCTATCCCAAAGGGTTTAGCAATATTTGGAGAAGAATAGTCAATCAAAACCGTCTTTCTCTTACCTATTCGGCTGGAGCCATATTTCTTTTTTTCTTTTAAAATTATATCTATCTCTTTTAAAAAAAAATGAGGAGATAAAAAGAAATTTATAAAACCATTTTTAACTTCTGTTCTTTTGATTAAATTAGTTTTTAAATTTGAAATTTTAACTTCTAAATCTTTTGCTATTTGCCCTGGCTCTTTTTGTAAAATTTGCCCAATTTTAAAGGCAATATTAGTTGTATAATCACCATAGAGCTCTTCTCTTGGGTATCCAACTTCAATTACTGGAATTTTAAATTCTTGAAACCTTCTTTCTTTCAAAAGAGATTGAATTGACTCTTTAATTAGTTTCTCGAGTTCTTCTTTAACCATTGTATCTATGTTTAGTTTATCTCAATTTCTGGTAAAATAAAAGTAATGAGTATCCTTGCCGAGAATAAAAAAGCTTATTACAATTATGAAATCCTGGAAAAATTTGAGGCAGGAATTGTTTTAATTGGGCAGGAGGTAAAATCAATAAGATTGGGAAGGATAAATTTAGCTGGCTCCTATGTGGTTTTAAAACAATCTCCTGAGGGCAGACATCCTGAGGTTTTCTTAATTGGAGCTAATATTCCTCCTTATCAACCTAAAAATGCTCCTACTGATTATAATCCCCAGCGTTCTAGAAAACTTCTATTAAAAAAATCAGAGATTAAGTATTTAATTGGGAAGGTCAGGGAAAAAGGCTTGACTTTAGTACCCCTGAGAGTATATACTAAAAGAAAGAAAATAAAATTGGAATTTTCAATTGTCAAAGGAAAGAGAAAATTTGATAAAAGAGAAAAAATCAAAAAAAGGGAAATAGAAAAAACCATAAAAAGAGAATTAAAAATGCGGGGATGAAAGAATCGACAAAAATTTATTCTAATATAGGCAAGTCGAGTATTCTCGAAACTCGGAAAACTTCGAGAGACAAAATAAGTGCCAACTTATTTGCAAGCAAACAGCTTGCTCCTGCCTACGTTTAATTTGTAGGCCATCTAATTTGCTGATTCTCGCTAAGCAAAATTAGGTGTTATATCAGCGAGATAGATAATCACTTCCCCTTGGGTGATTTATTGAAAAAAAGAGGGTGAAGACATTAGAGTTTCTGTTTATCTTCAATCTAATATCTTGAAAATCTTAAGATAGACTAAACTTGTAGAAATATCTTGGAAATAATTTTTGGACAGGGATTCACCTCCCTCATCTCCACAAACTCTTGATTAAAAAACCTTTAATCAACAATCGAATAAGAGCACGCCAGGTAAGAGTAATTGACCAAACCGGAAAACAGCTGGGGATTATGTCGTTGTCAGAGGCGCTAAAAGAAGCTTATCAACATAATTTAGATTTAATTCAAATTACCGAGAAAGTAGAACCGCCAGTTTGTAGATTGGGGGATTATGGAAAATATCTCTACTCTCAAAAAAAGAAAGAGAGAAAAGGGAAAGTTAAAAAAAGGAGCGAAACTAAAAGAATAAGATTGGGATTTAATATTTCCTCTCACGATTTAGAAACCAGGGTAAAAACAGCTCAGAAGTTTCTGGAAAAAGGGGAAAAAGTTAAAATAGAAATGGTTTTAAGAGGAAGAGAAAAATGGCTTTCGGAATTTGGAAAGAAGAAATTTACCCAATTTCTGGAAATTTTAAAAAGCAAAATTCCAATAAAAATTGAAATGGAATTAAAAAGAGAGCCCGGAGGATTAAGCATGATAATATTCAAAGGATTATAAGAACCTCTCGTCGCTTCGCTCCTCGAGAACCTTGATTCGCTAATGTATAACATATTGCGGCTTCGCCGCATAATTACTTCACTCGGTCAACCGAAGCACATAATGGTTTACGTGCTCGGTCTCC
>PETY01000031.1 GCA_002780915.1 Candidatus Nealsonbacteria bacterium CG02_land_8_20_14_3_00_34_20
TGATACAAAAGCATGATTACTTAATTTTTCTTTCATAGATTTATTTTTTAACCAAGATTCCCACTATTGGGGTTATTACCAGCCAAAAAATTAGTATAAGAATTAAACCACTCTTAATACCAAAAAACCAGAACATCGCGACAAAAGAAGCAAATGTAATTGTGCCTCCCACAAACTCTATGATCGCCATTAAAGGGCTTCTATTCTCGAACCTCACTCCAAACTTCACTCCAAACATCAATAGAAAATAACCAATAAAGTTAAAAAGTATTATAAGCCACCATCTTAAATCGTTGAAATACATACAGATTTATTTCGTCTTATGTTTTTTAAGAAATTGGTTTAGGTCTTTTTCTTCAATTCTAAAATTTCTTTCGGTTAGTTTAATAGCCTTAAGTTTTTTGGCTTTAATATAACGCCAGATTGTATATTCACTAACGCCTAACTTATTTGCTACTTGTTTTGAAGTAAGAAGTTTATTCATTATTTAATTGTAACTTTTACAAAACATTTGTCAAGCAACAATTAGCAAGACATGACAAGATTTTAGCGATTTAGTCCATAAATATTCCCTCCTAAATCCTTGAGCTTATCTTTCGTTTCCAGAATAGTAATGGTTCTTGCCGCTATCGGAGCCGAGAGTTTGGTTTTTTCAATAATTTTTTCAATGTTCAAAGAGCCCTCCCTTAAGCTATTTAAAATTAAATTTTCTTCTTCGGTCTCTCCTATTATTTCTTTTTGGCAAACCTGCCTGTCGGCAGATAGGTTTAGTTCTTTTAAAATATCATTAGCATTTTCTACTAATTTCGCTCCTTGTTTTATTAGTAAGTGGCACCCTTTTGAGTTTAAGGCGTAAATTGAGCCGGGAACAGCAAAAACCTTTTTCTTTTGCTCTCTGGCAAATTTTGCCGTAATTAGAGCTCCTGATTTTCTTTTTGCTTCAATTACCAGAACTCCAAGAGATAAGCCCGAGATTATCCTATTTCTTTGGGGAAAAGTAAATTTAGCTCCCTGAGTTCCTGGAGGATATTCTGAAACTAAACTCCCGCCTGTTTCTAAAATTTTTTCAGCCAATTTTAGATTTGACTGAGGATAAATACTTTTTATATCCAGCCCTGTTCCTAATACCGCAATGGTTCTTTTTCCTTTTTCGACTGCGCTTCTGTGGCAAAAAGTATCAATTCCCGGAGCCATTCCCGAGACAATGGTCAGACCCGATAAGGCAATTTCTCCACCAATTTCTAAAGCTGTTTCCTTGCCATATTCAGAGCATATTCTTGCTCCTACCATAGCAAAGCAATTTTCTTTTGGAAAAATTCTACCTAAACAATAAAGAACCTTAGGTGGATTTTTAATTTTTCTTAAAATTTCTGGATATTCTTTATCTTGGAAAGCGATAGTTTTAATTTTATCCGAAGTTATTTTTGGCAGGTTCATTTCTAAATTATGTTGTTTTATTTTTATTGATTGAACATAGTCATTGCAAACTCTATTCCTTTGTTTATTGCTAATTCCATAGCTTCAATTGTTTTTTTGGCGGCCTCCTTGATGATTTTTTTCTCCTCTTTATTAAATTTTCCCAAAACAAGTTTTTCTAAGTTTTGAGTTTTTTGCCCTCCCAAGTTTTCTTTGAAAAATTGGGAGGGTGAAAGTTTTGAGTTTGGTTTAATTCCAATTCTAAATCTAACAAAGTTTTTTGTCCTTAGCTCTTTAATAATTGATTCCACTCCCTTATGGCCGGCTGCTCCGCGATTTTTAACAATTCTAATTTTACCCAAAGGCAAATCAATGTCATCATGAATGACGATTAATTTTTTAATTTTTAATTTTAAATTTTTAACTAACCGCTTTACTGCTATTCCGGAGTTATTCATAAAAGTTTGTGGTTTGGCGAGAATGACATTTTGTCCATTAATTTTTCCTTTGGAAATTTGAGCATTGAAAATTGATTGAAAATTGAAAATTGAAAATTGAAAATTGGTAGCGATTTCATCGACCGCCCTAAAGCCAATATTGTGCCGAGTTTTTATATATTTTTTCCCTGGGTTACCCAAGCCAACAATTAAAATCATATAATCATATGTTAAATTGTTTAATTGTTAAATTGTTTAATTGTTAAAATGTTAATATGGATTATATTTATTATATCACCCTCTCACTCTGTTAGAAAACGATTTTCAACAGGGCTTACCCTCCTAAGTTTCGGAGAAATTTGGGCGGGCTTGCCAAACCAAAAATATTGATATAAAATTAAAAAATATGAAAGCAAGTATTTTTCTTAGTTTTCTTGGTGACATTTTGAAGATTGTTATTATAGCTTTGGCGATAGTAATTCCTATTCGCTATTTTTTATTTCAACCCTTTATGGTCAGAGGTTCTTCTATGGAGCCAAATTTTCATCATGGCAATTATTTAATTATAGATGAAATTTCTTATAAGCTTCGAGAGCCTCAAAGAGGAGAAGTGGTGGTATTCCATTATCCCCTAAATCCCTCCGATAGATATATAAAAAGAATTATTGGCTTGCCCCAAGAGACCATAAAAATTGAAGATGGCCAAATTTTTATAACCAAAAATGACCAAACTCAAATGTTAAACGAAGATAACTACCTGCCAATTTCTTGGAAAGAATCTTGGCAAAACTATTCTGATTTTACCCCCATTTCATTAGGAGAGGAGGAATATTTTGTTTTAGGCGATAACCGAAATGCTTCTTCTGATTCAAGGAGATGGGGGACTTTGCCTCAAAAAGACATTATTGGGAGGGTTTATTTTCAAATATCCTTTCCCGATGTTTTTACAACGGTAGCAGCTCCTAATTATTAAATCATGGAAAAGCCAAAATTTCGAACACCTTCAGGGATGCATGACATTTTGCCTCAAGAACAGGTTTTTTATCAAAAAATTTATCAAGCAGCCGAGAAAATTTTTAATTTTTATAATTTCGAAAAAATTGATACCCCAATTTTAGAAGAAGCAGAAATCTTTTCAAAAGGAATAGGAGAATCTACAGACATCGTAGAGAAAGAAATGTATACTCTTCGAACTAAAGGCAGAGATTTTTTAGCTCTAAGGCCGGAAGGGACAGCTCCTGTGGTAAGAGCCTATATCCAACACGGTTTTCGGACTCTTTCCCAACCAGTTAAACTTTGGTATTTTGGACCCTATTTCAGGTATGAAAGACCTCAAGCAGGAAGGTCTCGTCAGTTCTGGCAATTTGGAATAGAAGTTTTAGGAGAAAAAAGCCCGGTAATTGATGCCCAGGTTATTCTAATTTTATTCGATGTTTTAGAAGAATTAGGTTTTGAAAATTTAATTTTAAAAATAAATTCTATAGGAGATGAAAATTGCCGGCCTTATTACAAAAAAGCCCTACTAAGCTTTTTAAGACCCCAAAGAACTTCTCTTTGTTCTGATTGCCAGAACAGGTTAAAAGTAAATCCCTTAAGAATTTTAGATTGTAAGCAAGAAAAATGTCGGGAGATTATATCTGGCGCTCCCCAGATTATTAATTACCTTTGTGAGGAATGCCACAGACACTTTAAAGAGGTTTTAGAATTTTTAGATGAATTGAAACTTCCCTACATTTTAGATCCTTATTTGGTAAGGGGCTTAGATTATTATACCAAGACTGTGTTTGAGATAGGAATTGAACCAAAAGAGGGGGAAAGCCAAGTTGGTTCTTTGGCAGGAGGGGGGAGATATGATAAATTAGTTAAATTACTGGGAGGAGTAGATACTCCTGCCTGCGGTTGGGCAGCAGGAATGGAAAGAATTATAGAATTAATGAAGCTAAAAAAGAAAAAAATCTTTAGTCCAGCTTGCCCTCAAGTTTTTCTAGCTCAAATAGGATCTTTAGCTAAAAGAAAGAGCCTTAAGATTCTGGAAGAATTTAGAAAAGAGAAGATTAAAATAGCTGAGAGTTTAGCTAAAGATTCTCTTAATGCTCAACTTAATCGGGCTGATAGATTAGGAATAAAATATGTTTTGATTTTAGGTCAAAGAGAAGCTATAGAGGATAAAATTATTATTAGAGATATGGAAAGTGGTCAGCAAGTTACAATAAAACAAAATAAGTTATTAAAAGAGATAAAAAAGAGATTAAGAATTAAGAAGTAACTAAAAATTAAGTCGTAAGTCGTAAGTCGTAAGTTGTAATATGAACATTAAAGTGCAGCGCCAGAAACAAGAGGGTTCCCAGTCTTTGATTTACCGCTTTAATCAATCAGTTAAAAGAAGCGGCCTTTTGCTTGAGGCTAGAAAAAGAAGGTTTGTTCAAAGGCGAAAAAGTAAAAACTTAAAAAGAAAAGACGCTATTTTAAAGGAGCAAAAGAGAAAGGAATATAAAAAATTAAAAAAATTAGGGAAAATAAAATAGTTTGCCAAAAAATGTTATTGGAAAATATCAAAAAAGATTTAGTAAATGCTCAAAAATCAAAAAATGAAATAAGGGTTTCTACCTTAAGAATGGTTTTGGCTGCCATTCTGAATAAAGAAAAAGAAAAGAGGACTAAAATAGCTAAACAAGAAAAAGAATTAGAAGAAAAAGAGCTAATCAAAAAAAGTCAATTAAATAATGAGGAGCTCATTGAGGTAATTTTTTCTGAAGTTAAAAAGAGAAAAGAAGCAATTTTAGATTTCAAAAAAGGGAAAAGAGAAGACCTGGTAAAAAAAGAAAAATTAGAACTTGAGATTTTGCAGAGATATTTACCCCGGCAGCTTAGAGAAGAAGAAATTGAAAAATTAGCCAAAGAAGTTATTCAGAAACTTGGGGCTTCTAAACCTCGAGATATAGCTAAGGTAATGGGAGCGCTGATGCCTTTAATCAAGGGAAAGGCTGACGGAGCTTTGGTAAGTAAAATAGTTAGAGAATTGTTATCTTCCTCTAATTAAGCTCGGAATTGTCCTATATTTTTAGATTTGCTAAAATAAAATGAACGATGAAGGCTATAGTTGAAATTAATAATTTGACCAGAATCTCTATTAATAAAGCATTTTTAAAAAAGGTAGCTCAAAAAGTTTTAGAAGGCGAAGGCATTAAGAGTGAAGTTGAACTATCCATTGCCCTGATAGGAGAGGGAAGGATAAGAAAATTAAATAAAAAATATCGTCAAAAGAACCAGGCAACAGATGTGCTTGCTTTCCAAGCTCAGGGTTTAGGAGAAATAGTTATCTGCCCCCAACAGATTAGAAAAAACGCTAAGAAATTTACCCCGTTAGAGGTAGCGGGGCTTAAGACGAGGCAGAGAGGGGGAAAACCTCTAAAGGGGTTTAATTTATCCTTCCAAAAAGAATTAGGCCGGGTTTTAATTCATGGAATTTTACATCTTTTGAGATATGACCATGAAGTCAGTCTTGAGAGGGCAAAAGAGATGGAGGTAAGACAAGAATATTATCTTTCTAAATTATTTTCTAATTTAACTTAATTAAGCGAAGCGAATATGGCTAGGCGCAAAATTATAACCGGCTTAGACATTGGCACAGATACCATAAAAATTTTAGCTGCTTGCAAAAACCCGAAAAATGAAGATTTTAAAGTCTTATTTTTTGATAAAATAAATTCTTTTGGACTTCAAAAGGGCAGAGTTATCAACCCTCAAGAGGTAACTAATAAAATTTCTTCTTTAATTTCTAAGCTCCAAAAAACTTATAATCAAAGAATTGACAGCGCTTTTATAAATGTTAACGGCTCAAAACTGCAAATTGTTCCTAATCATGGGTTAATCTCTGTCTCTCCAGCCAATCAAAAAGTTTGCCAAGAAGATATAGATAGAATCTTACAAGAAACTCAGAATATTAATTTGCCCTCTAATAGAGAGATTTTAGATATTTTCCCAAAGGAATGGATTCTGGATGGTGAACGAGAGATTAAAGACCCTTTAGCGCTTCAGGGAGTAAGATTAGAGGTTGAGGCTTCTTTGCTTTCTGCTTTTTCTCCCGATCTGGAAAATTTGACCGAAGCGGTCACAGAAGCAGGTCTTCAAGTAGAGGATATTATTCCTTCATCTTTGGCAGCTTCCTCCGCTGTTTTGTCTCCTTACCAAAAAGAATTAGGGGTGGCCCTCCTTGATATCGGGGCAGCGACTTGCGGCCTCGCTGTTTTCGAAGAGGGGGTATTTTTGGATTTATCTGTCTTTCCAGTGGGTTCAGCCAATATTACCAATGATATTGCTATCGGTTTGAGAACTGAAATTGATATAGCTGAAAAGATTAAAAAGGACATTGGTTCTTGTATTTCTTTGTCCCAAGGCAGTAAAAAGAAAAAAGTAGAAATAAATCCTTCTAATTTCTTATCAAGTTTTAAGAAAGAAGAAGTTGGAAAAGAAGAAAGCAAAAAGCCCTTTTTAACATTTTCTGAAAAACAGTTAAGAAAAATTATCGAAGCAAGAGTTGGTGAAATTTTTGAGTTAGTCCAAAAAGAGCTTAAAAAGATATCTCGTCAAGGATTATTGCCAGCGGGCATAGTTTTAACCGGCGGAGGAGCAAAATTACCCGGAATAGTGGAGATGGCTAAAAGAGAACTAAAATTGCCCTGCAAGCTCGGCTATCCAAGAAATTTTTCTGGGCTGGAAAAAGATTGTTCTTTGGCTACAGTCTGTGGATTAGTTTTAGAGGGTCAAGATGTTTCCCAAAAAAGTTTATCCTTCGGTCTTGATAGCAGGGGGCTTGGAGCTAAAATTAAGAGAATTTTTAGAATTTTCATACCTTAGAATGAATATGAAAATAAATCCGGCGCTTTTTTATAGCGGGCGGCGCAACGCCCGGTATATCGAGCATCCTGCTCGCTATAAAAAATGCGGGATAAAAGTTATTGGAGTTGGAGGAGCGGGCACCAATGCAATAGCCAGGTTAACCCGGTCAGGAATTAAAAACATTGAACTTATTGCTTTAAATACCGATGCCCAAGATCTCAAAAAAAAGAACGCCCATTTTAAATTAAGAATAGGAGAAAGAATTACTCAAGGACTAGGAACTGGGATGAATCCTAAAATTGGGAAGCTGGCTGCCGAAGAGAGTTATCAAGAAATTTCTGAAATCTTAAATAACACAGATTTAGTTTTTCTTACAGCGGGCTTGGGTGGAGGGACAGGCTCTGGAGCAATGCCGGTGATTGCCGAGATTGCTAAGAATTTAGGCATTTTAACTATAGGAGTGGTTACCCTCCCCTTTTCTTTTGAAGGCAAAAAGAGAAGAAAAGTTGCTCTCACATCTTTAAAAGAGTTAAGAAAAAAAATAGATACTTTAGTAGTCATTCGTAACGATAAATTATTAAAAACTGTTCCCTTGGACTTGCCAGTAGAATTTGCTTTTTCTAAATGCGATGAAATTTTAAAGGAGGCAGTAGAGAGTATTTCCAATGTAATTTTAAATCCTGGAATTTTGAATTTAGATTTCGCTGATATTAAGGCAATTTTAAAACAAGGAGGAACAGCTTTTTTTGGGATAGGCAAGGCTCAAGGTAAAGGCAGGGCCCAAAAAGCTGCTAGAATTGCTCTTTTTTCTCCGCTCTCTCGTTTTCCTTTAAAAAGAACCGAAGGAGTTCTTTTTAATGTGGCTTCTTATCAGAATTCCTCCTTGAATGAAATAGCAAAAATTGGTCAGTTAATAAAAAAGGAAGTTCCTTCAGAGGCTAAAATAATTTTTGGAGCTTCTTTGGATAGAAATCTTCAGAAAGACGAGTTAAGAGTAACTGTTATTGCTGCTGGCTTTAAAATTTAAAGACCATAAAATTTTTAAAAATTTTGTCAAAATTGGCAGATTTTTTTGTCCAGAGGTATAATGAATGAACTAAAAATAAATTTTTATGGAGAATAAAATTAAACTGATTAAAAAAAGAAATGGCGAGCTCGTTGAATTTACTCAAGATAGAATTGCTAATGCTATCTTTAAAGCAATAACCGCTGCTAACCAGGGCGATGGCAAGAAAGCAAAAAAAATTTCCGACAAAGTAGTTGAAATTTTGAACCGTAGATTTAAACTTGACGAAATTCCTCAGGTAGAACAAATTCAAGACCTCGTTGAGGAGGTTTTAATTTTGGAAGGGCTAGTGGAAACCGCTAAGGCCTATATTTTATACCGAGAACAAAGAAGGAAAATAAGAGAAGCAGTGGCAGTTAGTGAAGAAGCGGTAGATAGAGTTGACCAATATTTAGAAAAACTTGATTGGGAAGTTCAAGAAAATGCCAATATGGCTTTTTCTCTACAAGGATTGAACCATTATGGGGTTTCCTACATTGTTAAAAAATATTGGCTAAATAAGATTTATCCCAAAGAAATCAGGGAAGCCAATGAGGGCGGAGATTTGCACATCCATAACTTAGATACTTTAGGCCCATACTGTGTTGGCTGGGACCTTTATGACTTATTGCTTAAAGGATTTGGTGGAATTCCAGGAAAAGTTGAAACTAAACCAGCAAAACATTTTCGTGTTGCTTTAGGCCAAGTAGTAAATTTTATGTATACGCTTCAGGGTGAGGCCGCAGGAGCTATCGCTTTTTCAAATTTTGATACTCTTTTAGCTCCTTTTATTCGTTACGATAATTTGAACTATCAGCAGGTAAAACAGGCAATGCAGGAATTTTTATTTAATATGTCCGTTCCGACTCGGGTAGGATTTCAATGTATATCGCAAGATACGGAAATTTTAACTCCTGAAGGATGGAAGGCATATGATGAAGTGGAAAAAGGCGATGAGATTAAAACCTTAAATCAGGAGACAAAAGAGATAGAAAACAAAAAAGTTAAATTCGTTTTTAAGAGAGAATACAAAGGAATAATGTATCGTTTAAAAAACAGAATTCAGGATCAGTTAATTTCACCCGAACACAGAGTTTTAAGGAAAAAATTTAATACTCAAAAATATGTTTTGGAACCAATTGAAAAAGTTTTAAAGTTAAAGTCGCCAATTATTATTCCCATTGCCGGGAAGAACACAAACCCTGAAGTAGAAATAAGCGATGAACAAATAAAATTAATGGCTTGGATAATAAGCGAAGGAACCATAGAAAGACCAGGAAAACATAGATGTTGCTATAGGGTAAGTATTTATCAATCAAAGATTAAAAATAGAACAAATTATAATGAAATTGTCGGGCTTTTGAAACGTTTTAACTTGGAATATTCAAATCATCCTGCTACTTCTCTGGGCGAAGAAGTCCAGCAAATAAGATTAAACGCAGAAAATTCTAGGGAGATTCATGGATGGTTTGGCAGTAGAGAGAATGTTCATTTTATCCCTGAATATTTACTAAATTTAAGCGAGAGACAATCAAGGTTGTTTTTAGAAACTTATTTGAGAGGCGATGGTAAAGAAGGTTGTAAAATTGTCACTTCAGATTTAGGATTACTTGATGATTTAGAGAGAGTTATTGTTAATGCTGGTTATGGTTTTACTATTCGTAAACAAAAACCAATTCTAGGGGCTGTAGGTAAAAAAGATATTTATATTTTAAGAATAATTCGACATCCTGAAACCTATATTACAAAAATAAGGAAAGTAAATTACAAAGGAATAATCTGGTGTCCTCACACAGAGAACGGAACAGTAATAGCTCGGAGAAAAGGAAAAGTATTTATTACTGGCAATTGCCCTTTTACTAATATTACTTTAGACCTTAAGCCTTCTCCGGTTTTTGCCAAGCAGCCGATTATTATCGGAGGAAAGCCTCAAAATGAAACTTATGAAGAGTTTGAGGAAGAAATGAAAATATTTAACAGGGCCTTTTATGAAACAATGCTTGAGGGAGATAAATCTGGGAGACCTTTTTCTTTTCCTATCCCGACTATTAATATTACTAAAGATTTTCCCTGGGACGAGCCGGCTTTTAATGGAATTTTTGAAGCTTCGGCCAAATATGGAATAAATTACTTTGCCAATTACATTAACTCGGAAATGAAACCTGAGGACGTACGTTCGATGTGTAAATTACCAAAAACCGAAATCATTTATAAAAATGCAAGTGGTGAGATTGCGAAAACTGAGATTAGAAGAATCGTAGATGATTTTTTACTAAGAGGTAATTCAATCGAAGTACTTGTTAATGGTAAATTTGAGAAAGTGAAGAATGTAATAAAGTTAAAATTAGTAAATGAAGAAGTTTTGAAGGTGACCTTAGATAATGGGATAATTGACAAAATGACCTTCGACCACCCCTCCTTAATAATTAAAAACAAAAAACTGAAGATGGTAGAAAGTAGAAACTTAAAAGTAAAAGATGAATTTCCATTTGCTAAATATTCTTATGAAGGAGAATTAGGAGATTTTAATTTAGGAAGATTGGTCGGTCTTTATATCGGAGACGGCTGGATTTCTCATGATAGCGCTACCTTTAATTTAGTGTTCGATATTAATGAGAATGAATTAACAAAGTTTGTTCAAAAAATTGCTGAAGAACGGTTTGTAGCTTCAACCACAATTAATTCCAATAAAAAACACCACTATGTCAGAGTTTCTGTTGCTAGTCGAGGGCTGGTTGAGACAATAAAAGAGTATGTAAGAGAATATGGCTCTTTGAATAAAAGATTAAATTCGAAACTCTTTGCCCGTTCTATTCAATTCAGAAAAGGAGTTTTGATTGGGATAATCGAAAGTGATGGATTTATTAGTCGGGAAAGAAATTATGCTGTTCTTCATTTAGGGAATAAAGATTTAATTTTAGATATTTTGATGTTGGCTAGATCTTTAGGCATAAATACTACTTATTTTGAATCAAAAAATAAGACAGGGAATAAAGAAAAAATTGGTTATAATTTAAGATTTGCTGGAGATATGCCCGATTGGTTAAAGAATTACCTTAAATTAAAGAAAGGAAATAATTTAAAATATAGAGATTACGGTGATTTTTATGGAGTAAAAATTGTAAAGATAGAAAAAGAAAAATATACTGGTTATGTGTATGATTTTGAAATTGACAGCGAAGACCACGCTTTTCAACTATCTAACGGGATTATTACCCATAATTGCTGCCGTTTGAGGTTGAACTTGACAGAACTTTACAATCGAGGAGGAGGAGGATTGTTCGGCTCGGGGTCATTAACTGGATCAATTGGCGTGGTGACCTGTAATTTGCCTCGCATTGGTTATCTTTCAAAAACAAAAAAGGAATTTTTTGAAAGATTGGGGAAAATGATGGATTTAGCAAAAGAAAGTTTGGAAATTAAAAGAAAAACCGTAGAGAACTTTACTGAAAAAGGTTTGTATCCCTATTCAAGATATTATTTGTCCGGAATTAAGAAAGCCAGAGGAAATTATTGGGGAAATCACTTTTCGACTATTGGTCTAGTGGGAATGAATGAAGCTCTTTTAAATTTCATCGGAGAGAATGTCGGCTCAAAAAGAGGAAGAAGGTTTGGCATTGAAATTTTGGATTTTATGAGAGAAAAATTAGTGAAATATCAAAAAGAAACTGGAAATATTTATAACTTAGAAGCCACACCAGCAGAATCAACTGCTTATCGCTTAGCTCAAAAAGATAAAGAAAAATATCCCGAGATAATCACTGCTGGGACAAAGAAAGTGCCCTTTTATACGAATTCAAGCCAATTGCCCGTCAACTATACCGATGATATTTTTGGAGCCTTAAAATTGCAAGATGAACCACAATGCCGCTATAGCGGAGGAACGGTGCTCCACCTTTTTTTAGGGGAACGAGTTTCTGATATTCAAACTGTTAAAAATTTGATTAAAAGGATTTTTGAAAAATTCCATTTACCCTACATTACTATTACCCCTACTTTTTCCATTTGCCCGGTTCATGGTTACATATTTGGCGAGCACTTTTATTGCCCTCAGTGCACCATCAAGCAACCTTGCGAAGTTTATTCAAGAGTTGTGGGATATTTGAGACCCGTGTCTCAATGGAATACTGGCAAACAAGAGGAGTTTAAAGAGAGAAAAGAATTCAAAATTAGAAAAGCTGAAATAATAAAGATTTAATGGAAATCGGTGGGCTTCAAAAAACAACTCTTATTGATTACCCCGGCCGCGTAGCTTGCACCGTTTTTTTGATTGGCTGCAATTTTCGCTGCCCTTTTTGTTATTCTTCAGAATTGGTTTTGCCGGAGAAAATTAAATTACAACCTAGAATTTACGAGAAAGATTTTTTTAAATTTTTAAAAGAGAGAAAGGGATTATTGGATAATTTAGTTTTATGTGGTGGCGAGCCGACTATTAATAAAGACTTGCCCCAGTTTTGTAAAAAAATAAAAAAACTCGGCTATTTCGTTAAACTTGACACCAATGGTTCAAATCCCGAAATGTTAAAAAAATTAATTGATGAGAAATTGATTGATTATGTAGCAATGGATATTAAAGCTCCCAGGGGAAAATATGAATTTTTTTCCGGAGCAAAATTAGTAAATGAAGTTGAAGAGAGTGTAAATATTTTAAAAAAAAATCAAATAGGTTATGAATTTAGAACCACCATAGCACCTGGTCTCAAGAAAGAAGATATCTTAAAGGCGACGAACTGGATTGCTGGAAAAGGAGTAAATTATTTTTTGCAAGAATTTACTGCTCAAAAAGAAGTTATAAATCCTGAGATTCTTGGCCTGCCTGTTTTAAAAAGAAAAGAGATTGAAGAAATTATTGAGCAAATAAAACCAAAATTCAAAAATTGCCAAATTAGATAATCAATATGTTTCCTTTGTACGATGAATCTCATATCAGAGGTAAAACTCCCTGGGCTACAATATTTTTAATAATTTTAAATGTAGCCCTCTTTTTTATTTCTTTAATTAATTTAGACAGCTTTATCGCGGTTTATGGCTTTTCCCCAAAAGGGTTTTTTATTCAAGAAAAATATTTTTCAGTTTTTTCTTCAATGTTTTTTCATGGGGGTTTTCTCCATCTTTTGGGTAATATGTGGTTTTTATGGGTTTTCGGTGATAATTTGGAGAAAAAATTAGGGAAAATAAAATTTTTGAGTTTTTATCTTCTTTGCGGATTAGGTTCAGCTCTGCTCTATTCTTTTACTGCTGCCGATAAAACCATCCCGGTTATTGGAGCTTCGGGAGCTATTTCCGGAGTTTTAGGAGGATATTTAATTTTATTTCCTAAAAATAAAGTTAGAGCCTTGGTTCCTTTAATTTTTATCTGGACTGTTATCTCGGTGCCGGCTGTAATATATATTTTAATCTGGTTTTTATACCAGATATTATATCTAGGGAGTGATCCTTTTGTTGCCTACTGGGGCCATATTGGCGGATTTCTAACTGGAATTTTATTGATAAAATTATCTGGTAAACGCTAATGTCTTCTTCTAAAACCCTTCTTTACTTCTGCTTCTCTTTTATAGGAGGAATTTTTATTGCCTCCTTTTTTAATTTTTCATTGCTCGTGGTTTTTTTGTTCATAATTTTTTCTTTAATTTCAATCGGTCCTCTCTGGGAGCATAAGAGGGCAGTAGTTTTTGGTTTTTGCCTATTATTTTTGGTTTTAGGAATTTGGAGCTATCAATATGCCGAAGCTAAAATTGAAAATAGTAAATTGGGAAAATTTAATGATTTAGAACAAGAAATTACTTTAATTGGAAAAGTTTCCAAAGAGCCGGATTTGAAAGAGAATAATACCGAATTAACCGTCAAGGTGCAAGAAATCCAAACTTCGGATTTAAGTGGCGAGCGTCGAATAAGCATAAAAAATAATTTAGGAAAAACTTTAGTAACTACCAAAAAATATCCTCAATATCGATATGAAGACAGATTGAAGATTGCCGGATTTTTAAAAACTCCCCAAGCATTTGAAGGGTTTAACTATAAAAATTATTTAGCCAAAGATGGAATTTACTCTCTAATTTATAATCCCCAAATAGAACTACTAAAAAAAGAAGATTATCAAAACCCATTCTCAATAATTTATGCCCAGATTTTAAATTTTAGAAATAGATTAATGGAGCAGATTTATAAAAATATTTCCCCGCAAGAAAGTTCAATCTTAGGAGCAATAATTTTAGGGGATAAAAGTAAAATGGAGAAGGAACTTAAAAATAAACTCAATATTACCGGAGTCCGGCACATTACTGCTGTTTCTGGAATGCATGTGGTTATCTTGAGTGGCGTTCTGATGAGTGTTTTAATTGGTCTGGGTTTGTGGCGGCAGCAGGCTTTTTATTTTACTATGATTTTTATTTGGCTTTTTATTGCTATGACCGGTTTTCAACCCTCAGCTATTCGAGCAGGAATTATGGGAAGTTTATTATTGCTTGCTCAGCAGATTGGCAGACAAAATATTGCTTACCGTTCTATAGTCTTTGCCGCTGCGGGTATGTTAGCCCAAAATCCCTTGCTTTTAAGATTAGATGTAGGTTTCCAATTATCATTTTTAGCTGCAGCAGGAATTATTTATTTAGGGCCTTATTTTAGGAAATGGTTAAAGAAAATTCCCAAAATTCTAAATCTTAGAGAAATTTTAACAATGACTTTTTCTGCTCAAATTTTTACTCTTCCGATTTTAATTTATAATTTCGGCTATTTTTCTCTGGTCTCTCCAATTGCCAATATCTTAATAGTTCCTTTACTGCCCTTGATTATGGTTTTAGGGTTTATTTTTTCTTCGCTGGGTATTGTTTTTCCAGCTCTGGGTTGGCTGTTGTCTTTGCCCTGCTCTCTTTTTTTAATGTATTTAACTTCTCTAATTAATTTTTTCTCAGAAATACCCCTGTCTGCAATTTACTTCAAACTTTCTCCTATTTGGATTGTAATGTTTTATTGCCTTTTAATTTTTGTTTTTTTCAAACTTCAACAGAAATCAGAATTAGATTTTTTTAATTAAGGGAACAGTTTCCCAAAAAGTTGGGATAGAAGGCCTTGCCGGCAAAGAGCTTACAGCTCAAATTTTGAGAATGGCATGATTTTTGTTAAAATAAAGCATATCTATGAACCAAGAATTCAAAGACGCTAAAAGAAATAACCCGGCTGTTTCTGGTTATGATTCAAAAGCGTGGATAGTTTCGGTAAATATGGGTTATGGTCATCAAAGAACAGCTTATCCTCTTAAGGACTTAGCTTTTTTGGGGAAAGTTATTAACGCCAATGATTATTTAGGGATTCCAGAGAAAGACAGAAAAATTTGGAAAGGCGTCCAGAAATCCTATGAATTTATTTCCAGACTTAAAAGAGTCCCTCTGCTCGGGAATCTGGCTTTTTCAATTTTTGATGCTTTCCAGAAAATTCTGACTTTCTATCCCGAAAGAGACCTCTCTCAACCAAATTTTACTCTCAAGCAGATTTACTCTGCTCTTAAAAATGGGTGGGGGGAAGACTTAGTTGAAAGACTTGAATCAAATCCCTTGCCTTTAATTAGTACCTTTTTTACCCCGGCTTTTATGGCTGAATTTTTTAATTATCCCGGCCCAGTTTTTTTAGTTGTCTGCGATGCTGACATTGCCAGAACTTGGGCTCCTCTGAATCCTAAAATTAGCAAAATTAAATATTTTGCTCCCACCCAAAGGGTAGTTAAAAGATTAGAACTTTACGGAGTAAAAAAGGAAAATATAATTTTAAGTGGGTATCCTTTACCCCAAGAAAATATTAGCGCTAATCTGCAAGCTGGCGGATTAGAAATTTTAAAAAAAGACTTAAAATATCGACTTTTGAATTTAGACCCTCAAAAGAAATATTTTGAAAAATACAAAATACTAATTGAGAAACATTTAGGCATCCTGCCAAAGAGTTCTGACCATCCTTTGACTATAATGTTTGCTGTCGGGGGAGCTGGAGCCCAAAAAGAAATTGGCGTTAAAATCTTAAAAAGTTTAAGCAGAAAAATTAAAGCGCGACAGGTTAAGGTTATTTTAGCAGCTGGTACCAAAGAGAAAGTTAAAGAATATTTTAAAAAAAATATAGAAAAATTAGGATTAAATGAAAGTATTGAAATACTTTTTGAAAAAAATATAGAAAGTTATTTTCAAAAATTTAATCAAGCCCTGAGAAAAACTGATATTTTATGGACCAAGCCCAGTGAACTCTCTTTTTATTCTGCCCTGGGTTTACCAATTATTATTGCTCCTCAAATTGGCTCTCAAGAAGAATTTAACAAAAGATGGCTTTTAAGGTCTGGTTTCGGGATTTTTCAGGAAAATCCAAATTATACCGACCAATGGCTTTTTGATTGGCTAGAGCAGGGATATTTAGCTGAAGCAGCTATGCAGGCTTTTATTGAAGGAGAAAAATTAGGAACATTTAATATCCAAAAAACAATCTCTAACCTATGTTGTGGTTAATAGTTATAATTGCCGCTTATTTCCTTCTGGCTTTATCTGATCTGGGTAATAAATATCTGTTGGCTGGCCCTCCTAATCCCAAGAGTTATACTTTTTATGTGGGGACTTTAAGCATTTTGGCTGTAGGATTGATTCCTTTTGTTGATTTTGGGGTTCCTCAACCCTGCCAACTTCTTTTAGCTCTCCTGTCAGGGGCAATCTATGTATCTGCTCTCTATGCTCTGTACAATGCTTTAGAAAATTTTGAAGTTTCCCGAGTAACTCCTGCTATAGGTGGCATCTTACCTCTTTTTACTTTTGCTTTAAGTTGGCTTTTCTTTGGCGCCCAAAGACAGTTTGAGGGCAGAGGAATTTTAGCTTTCTTCCTCCTTTTAATTGGTACGGTAATAATTACTTGGCAAAAAGAGAAAATTATTTCCAGGGAGAGTTTGAAAATTTCAATTTTAGCCGCTCTTTTATTTAGTATCTCCTTTATTTTTTCAAAGTTTGTTTATCTTGAGCAACCCTTCTGGCAAGGGTTTATTTGGATGAGAATTGGAGGATTTTTAATTGCTATTTTCTTGATTTTCAGCAAAGAAGTTAGAAAAGAAATTTTTGGCCGAAAACCAAGTTTCTCTAAAAAGACAGGAACAATTTTTCTTTTAACCCAAAGCGCTGGCGCTGGCGCTTTTGTGCTCCAGAACTGGGCTATTGCTTTAGCTGCTGTCGTTTTCTTGCCCGTTATTAACGCTCTTGCAGGAACTCAATATATTTTTCTGTTTTTATTAATTACTTTTATCTCTTTAAAGTTTCCTAAAATCTTAAAAGAAAGAATTTCCCGGCAAATTATTTTTCAAAAAATCTTTGCCATTTTAATCATTGGAATTGGCTTGGCTCTTCTACTATTATAAATTGATGTAACGACGTCGGACATCGTTACATTTG
>PETY01000007.1:0-9169 GCA_002780915.1 Candidatus Nealsonbacteria bacterium CG02_land_8_20_14_3_00_34_20
ATTGACCTTTAGGAGAAATTAAATTAAAATCAGCTAAAATAAGCTGATTTTAATTTTTGCAAAATGCAAATGAGTGTTTAAAGATTTATATGAAAAACAAGCTTCAAAAACTTAATTTTAAGATAAGGATAGTAAAAGATGAAGATAGGGGTTGGGTAAGGAAACTTATTAGGAAGCAGTGGGCTTCAGAGAAAAGTATTTCTCTAGGGAAAATTCTTTATCCTCATAGACTCCCTGGTTTCATTGCTTTTAAAGGTAAAAAGAAGTTAGGGCTTATAACTTATAATATTAAAAGAAATGAATGCGAGATAATAACTTTAAATGTTTTAATAAAAAGAAAAGGCATTGGTAGAGCTTTAGTGGAAAGAGTTAAAAGAATCTGCCGAAAATTGAATTGCAAAAGATTGTGGTTAATTACCACTAATGATAATATTGATGGCTTAATTTTTTGGCAAAAGATAGGTTTTTCTTTGAAGGAGGTTTATCAAAATGCAATCTCACTTTCTCGGAAGTTGAAGCCAGAAATTCCTTTATTTGGTAACTACGGGCTTCCCATAAGGGATGAAATAGAACTTGAATTAAAGCGGATTTAATCCAAAAATCCCCAAAAGTCCGCAAAAAAGCAAAACAGCTCTTAGGGCAGACAAAACAAAAAGTCGAATCCTTCGATAAACTCAGGGCAGGGAATTAATTGAGAAATGAAAATTATTGAAAATTATTGTAAAAAATGATTCAAAAAAGAAAAAACAATCTTTATAATCCCGGTTACGGCGTGCCGTTTAATGTAAGCCGTTCAAAAATTGAACTTTTTTTGGAATGCCCAAGGTGTTTTTATTTAGATAGAAGATTGGGGGTACCCAGGCCGAGTATGCCGGGCTGGTCGTTAAACAGTGCGGTTGATAAACTGCTTAAGAATGAATTTGATCTTTTACGAAAAAAAGAAGAGTCGCATAAATTAATGGATGAGTATAAGATTAACGCTGTTCCGTTTGACCATCCTAATTTGTATATTTGGAGGGATGATAATTATAAACATATTGGGGCTTGCGTGTTGCATAAAGAAACTAATTTAAATATCTGTGGGATAATTGACGATATCTGGGTTGATAAAAAAACCAAAGAACTTTACATCGTTGATTACAAAGCCACAAGCACCAGTCAAATAATTTCCTTAGATGATGAATACAAACAAGGATATAAGAAGCAAATGGAGGTTTACCAGTGGATTTTTAGACAAATGGGATTTAAGGTTTCCAAAACAGGGTATTTTCTATTTGCCAATGCCGGCAGGAACCGTCCAGAATTTGATGGAAAATTAGAATTTGAAACTTCAATTATTTCTTACGACGGAGATGACTCTTGGTTAGAATCTGTTATTTCTGATATTAAAAAATGTCTTGATTCAAATGAAATTCCTGCTTCCGGAGAAAAATGTGAATATTGCGCGTATAGAAAACTTGTTGCTGAAGAGGAGTTTAAAAGTCGAAAAATTAATTGAGCCCGTGGAGTAAAAAACAAATTTTACCCCCAAAGGAAAAAGTAGAGAAATAAATTTAGATAAATTAAAAAATGAAAAAATCAGCCAAGATTATACTTTTAATTGTTTTAGTTTTAATAATAGCCGGGGTTTTGGTTTGGAAATTTTTAAGCGCTAATCCTTCTGGCTTGCCGGAAAATCAAAGAGTTTTTGAGATTCCGGTCCAGTTTGAAGAAATGTCTTATAAAAAAGTTTTGCTTTATTATTACAATCCGGAAAAAGATAAAGATGAAACAGGAAATATTCAGTGTTCACGAGATGGTTTAGTGGAGATAGAAAGAGAAATTCCAGTAACTAAAACTCCAATTCAAGATACGATTAAACTTTTACTAAAAGGAAAAGAAAATTTGGCTCAAGAAGAAATTGGTCAGGGAATTACAACCGAATATCCCTTAGAGGGACTTTCTTTGACTGAAGTTAATTTCAAGGAAGATGGCACTCTTTTGTTAAAATTTGACGATACTTTAAGTAAAACCTTAGGAGGCTCCTGCCGGGTTGGTATTTTGTGGTTTCAAATTGAAGCTACTGCCAAGCAATTTCCCGGCGTCAAAAAAGTTCAATTTTTGCCAGAAGAATTATTTCAGCCGTAAATGTTTCTTTTATCAAAAACTTGTCGTTATAGAACAATAAGTGAACGACGAGTTTTGAAAAACTCATCATTCCGGAATGACGAGTAAACCCCCACACCAAAATTTGCAAAATTTTTGATGTGAAGGTAAGATAATAGAGAAAGTTTGAGGACGTTTAAAATGTTATCTTCTACTATTAATTTAATATTGCTTATCATCTTTGGTTATTTATTAGGTTCTATTCCTTTTGGTTATTTGATTTGTAAAGCCAAAGAAATTGATATTCGCCGTATTGGCAGCGGGGCTACTGGCTGTACCAATGTCTCCCGGGCTTTAGGGATAAAATTTGGGCTCCTGGTTGGGATTTTAGATGTGGTAAAAGCAATAATCCCAGCTTATTTAGCCATAGAATTTCTCTTTTTAGATTGGCAAATAATTTTAGTAGCTATCACCCCTATTTTGGGTCATATTTTCCCGGTCTGGCTTCGCTTTAAAGGAGGAAAGGGAGTGGGTAGTACGTTAGGAGTTCTTTTGGTTTTGATAGGGTGGAAAGGATTTTTAGTTTTGATTTTAATTCAGATTTTGGTTTTAGTTTTTATTCGAGTGATGAGTTTTGCCAGTATGACTATGGCTAGTTTTATACCTTTGGTGATGTATGCCTTTACTCATTCTTTATCTTTTTATCTTTTTGGAATTGCTTTAGTTGTGCTGATTTGGTGGACTCACCGAGAAAATTTACAAAGAATCAGGAAAGGAGTAGAACCAAAATTTAAATTTAAAAAATTAATAAGAAAAACTAGTTAGTTTTAAATTTTTTAAGAAGTTTTTTTAAAACCTTTTTCATTTTGGAAGAGACTTCAATGAGGCAAACTCCTTTATCGGGAAAACCATAGATTACTGCAGTATTTTTTCTAGCCAATAAAACCGAAGGAATAACTAAAAGATCTTCCTCTCCCTCTACAAAAACATTTTTATTATTTTTAATTGCTTTTTTAAGAATCGGCCAGGTTTCTTTCCGAATTGTTCTTGGAGGATTATCACATTTAAGAGAAAATTTCGGTAGTTTTTTAACCTTTTTCCTTTTTATTTTTCCATCAAAAATTTTAATATCAGAGGGAATATAAAAAGAACAATAATCACCAACAGTGATAATTTTTTTAAATTTTTTTTTCCGGCAAAATTCTTTAATTTTCTTACCGACTTCTGTTTTAGAACCGAAAAAATGAATTCCCCAAATTTTTTTTAATTCCTTTCGAAGTTCATTTGGTAAATAATAAGTTCTTATCATAGAAAATATTATACCATGTTTTATCGGTGTCCAAAGTGTAAAAAAACTTGGCAATATTCAAAAAAGATGTAATAGATACCGGCCAGGTTGTTTTTGAGCTTAAATTGTGATATATTTTAAAATATGAAGGATATGAATTTTTTTCAAAGAGGAATTTCTAGAACCTTACTTTTAATTTTAGTAATAATTCTTGCTTTTGGAACAGGTCTCTTTACTGAGGATATAATCCAGAAATATTATCAACGAGTAGGAGCTTCATCAGGATTGGATTTTTCACTTTTAGAAGAAGTTTTCCAGAAAATAGAGGCTGGATTTGTAGCTCCAGAAAAATTAGATAAAACTAAGCTGATTTACGGAGCAGCTTCCGGGATGGTAGAAAGCTTAAATGACCCTTATACTGTTTTTTTTGATCCTGAAGAAACCGAGAAATTTGAAGAGGATATTTCAGGATTTTTTGAAGGAGTAGGAATTCAAATTGGGATAAAAGAAGAGCAGCTCCAGGTAATTGCTCCTTTAGAAGGAACTCCGTCTCAAAAAGCAGGCGTCAGGGCAGGGGATAAGATTTTGAAAGTAGATGGAGCTTCGATAGCAGGAATGCCGATAGAAGAGGTGATTAGCTTAATTAGGGGGCCGAAAAATACAACAGTAACTTTAACAATTTCACGCCAGGACTGGGAAGAACCAAAAGACCTCAAAATAATCCGAGACACCATTAAAGTTCCCACCCTAAAGTGGGAGCTAAAAGAAACTCAAGACGGGAAAAAGGTTGCCTATTTTACTCTTTTTTATTTTTCCGATATAATTTATAAAGATTTTAAAGAAGCAGTTTATGAGATTTTAAATAGTGGGGCAGAAGGAATTATTTTAGACCTTAGAAATAATCCTGGGGGGGTTTTATCTCAAGTTGAGGAAATTGCCGGGTGGTTTCTAAAAGAAGGAGATGTAATTTTAACAGAGCAAATTCGTGGACATGAACAAAAACATAAATCTAAGGGTCCTAGTAAATTTGTCTCTTATCCTTTAGTAGTTTTAATTAATCAAGGAAGCGCTTCTGCCTCTGAAATTTTAGTCGCTTCTTTAAGGGATAACCGGCAAGTTCCAATCATAGGGGAAACATCTTTTGGCAAAGGATGCGTTCAAAGGTTAATTGACCTGAAAGATGGCTCAAGTATTAAAATGACTACCTCTAAATGGTTCACTCCTTCGGGTGAGGGAATTGAAGGAAAGGGGCTGAAGCCTGACATTGAAGTAAATTTAACGCCAGAAGATTACCAAAAAGGCTCTGATCCTCAATTAGAGCAGGCAATGGAGATAATTACATCCAAGTTATAAGAACCACTCGTCGCTTCGCTCCTCAGAACCTTGATTTCTCACTTCGTTCGAAATTAAGAACCATTCGTCGCTTCGCTCCTCAGAACCTTGATTCGCTATTGTATAACATATAATCTTGAATTAAGAACCATTCGTCGCTTCGCTCCTCAGAACCTTGATTTCTCACTTCGTTCGAAATTAAGAACCATGAAAATTATTCTCTTAAAAGATATTGAGCAATTAGGTAAAAAATATGAAATTAAAGAGGTAGCTAATGGCTTTGCCAGGAATTTTTTGATTCCTAAAGGATTAGTAAAGTTAGTAACAAAAGAATCTTTAAGTTGGTTGAAGGTCCAAAAAGAAATTGAAGAAAAAAAAGCCGAAGAGAAATTAAAGAGAGTTCAAGAAATTGCCTCAGCCCTCGATGGCAGGGAAATTACTATACCGGTTCAAATTGGCAAAGAAGGACAGCTTTTTGGGTCAATTACTTCTCAAAAAATTTCTGAAGAGTTAAAAGAACTGGGTTTTGAGGTTAAAAAAGGGCAAATTAATTTAGCTGAACCCATTAAAGAAATAGGGGAATATCCAGTAAAAATTCAACTTCCTGATAACCTGGAAGTAGAAATAAGAGTAATTATTACTGAAGAAAAATCCTAATGACCAAACCTGCCTGCCGGCAGGCAGGTCCCAATGCCCAAAATCAGTTTAAATTGGTCATTGGTGCTTGGGAGTTTTTATTATGGCACGATTTATTTTTGTTGCTGGCGGAGTAATGTCGGGTATTGGAAAAGGAGTAGCTACTGCTTCTATTGGGAAGATTTTACAAGCCAAAGGTTTTAGGGTCTCGGCTGTTAAAATAGACCCTTACATTAATGTAGATGCAGGAACAATGAATCCTATTGAGCACGGAGAGGTTTTTGTGACTGACGATGGGGTAGAATGTGATCAGGATGTAGGAAATTACGAAAGATTTTTAGACGAGAATTTAACTACTGAAAATTATATTACCACTGGACGGGTTTATCAGACAGTAATTAATAAAGAAAGGAATCTTGGCTACGGTGGTAGATGCGTTGAAGTTGTTCCTGATATTCCCAACGAGGTAATTTACAGAATTAAAAAAGTGGCCAGGAATACAGAAGCTGATTTTGTTTTAATTGAGATTGGAGGAACAGTAGGAGAATATCAAAATCTACTTTTCTTAGAAGCAGCTAGAATACTCAGACTCCGGAAATCAGAAGATATTCTTTTTATTTTAGTATCTTACTTGCCCATTCCAGCAATGATTGGCGAAATGAAAAGTAAGCCTACCCAAACTGCGGTTAGGCTTTTAAACGAGGCAGGAATCCAGCCAGATATTATTTTAGCCCGAGCTAGAGTTCCTTTAGATGAACCCAGAAAAAAGAAAATCTCAATTTTTTGTAATGTAGCCAAAGAGGATGTTATTTCAGCGCCTGACGTTAAATCAATTTATGAGATTCCAATTAATTTTGAAAAGGATAATATAGGAAATCGAATTTTAAATAAGTTTGGATTGAGAGCTAAAAAATTTGATTTAAAAAACTGGGCTGAGCTGGTAAAGTTCATTAAATCCGTTAAGAAACCTGTAAAAATTGGCATAGTCGGAAAATATTTTGAAACAGGGGAGTTTACTTTAGCTGATTCCTATATTTCAGTAATTGAGGCAATAAAGCACGCTGCTTGGTTTTTTAAAAGAAAACCAGAAATCGATTGGCTATCAAGCGAAAAATATGAAAATTCTCCTTCTGCTGTTAAAGAATTAAAAAGATACAATGGTATTATTGTTCCCGGTGGCTTTGGGAGTAGGGGAGTAGAAGGAAAAATAAAAGCAATTGAGTTTTGCCGAAAAAATAAAATTCCATTTTTAGGATTATGTTTGGGAATGCAACTGGCAGTAATTGAATTTGCCAGAAATGTTTGTAATTTGAAAAATGCAAATTCTACTGAATTTTTACCAAACTGTCAATATCCAGTCATTGAGCTAATGTTAGAGCAAAAATCCCTCCTAAAAGAAAAAAGATATGGAGGGACAATGAGATTAGGAGCTTGGCCTTGTAAAATAAAATCTAAAACAATTTCTGCCCGTGTTTATAAAACTCTAATGACTTCTGAACGTCATCGCCACCGATATGAATTAAATAATGAATTTAGAAAAAATTTAGAAGCCAAAGGAATGATAATGGCAGGAATAAATCCCGAAAAAGATTTAGTAGAAATTATTGAAATAAAAAAACACCCTTTCTTTGTGGCTTGTCAATTTCATCCCGAATTCAAGTCCAGGCCATTAAAACCTCACCCCTTGTTTAGAGAGTTTATTAGAACTGCTACTCTACATTAACAATTTTTACGATTCGCTGATGTCCGTCAAACCCTTTTTTTCTTTTAGTAGCAAAATAAACCTTACCTTCCCTCAAAGCGTAGAGGGTATCATCTTTTGCCCGTTTGACATTTTTCCCGGGAAGAAATTTTGTGCCCCGTTGGCGAATAACAATATTACCGGGTTTTGCGAGCTCACCAGCATAAAGTTTAACACCCAGATATTTTGGTTGAGAATCTCTTCCCAATCTTGATGCTCCTGTAGCTTTAGTTTTAGCCATAACTCATATAAACATTTAAACATACTAACATAATAAACAAATTAAACTGTTAAAATGCTTAAATGCTAAAATGTTTAGATGGTTATTATATGTTAGCAAAAATTATTGAGTTTGTCAAAAAGTATCAATCAGATATAATATTAACATTAGCGGTCATCTTAATTTCTTTGCTTTCTTTTGCCATAGGTTATATTACAGCAAGAGAGCAGAACAAAGAGCCAATAAAAATAGAACAAATTCAGAGTTATGAAAAATATTCCTCTTCATGTTGCGGTTATTCCTGATGGTAATCGGCGCTGGGCAAGAAAACGAGGATTCCAACCATGGATTGGTCATCGGGAAGGAGTAAAATCTTTGGAGAAAATTTTAGAAAAAGCCCGAGAGCTTAAAATTCGCTATTTTACTTTCTGGGGGGCTTCCTGGGATAATTTAACTAAAAGGTCAAAAATTGAGGTTAATTTTTTATTTAAAATATTTGAGAGACAATTTAAAAGAATCCTAAAAGATAAAAAAATCCATCAAAACCAAGTTAAAGTTCAAGTTTTTGGAAGATGGCAGGAAATCTTGCCAAAATCCTGCCAGGAAGCAATAAAAAAGGCGATTGATTCAACAAAAAACTATAATCAATATTATTTAACTTTTCTTTTAGCTTACGACGGCCGGGATGAAATGATTGACTGCCTTAAAAAAATTGTTAAATTACCAAAAGAAAAAGAGATTAAATTTAGCCCCGAAATTATTAAACAAAATCTTTGGACAAAAGATTTACCGCCAGTTGATTTAGTAATCAGAGCCGGCTGTGAAAGTGACCCTCATAACTCGGCCGGTTTTATGATGTGGGATACTGTTTATTCCCAGCTTTATTTTACCAAAACTTTCTTTCCAGCTTTTGAATCTAAAGAGTTTGAGAAAATAATTGAAAATTACTCAAAAAGAGAGAGGAGGAAAGGTTCTTAGGACTGATATTGTGCGACATTTAATAGATGAGAGAAAACCGTTAAGGGGATTAACGGTTTTTTTCTATTCCTTTAAATTTTTGCCGGAGTGGAACTGGCGATGAATATCTCTTAAACGCTTGTTTGTCACGTGAGTATAGATTTGAGTGGTAAGAATGCTTCGATGGCCCAAGAATTCCTGAATGGTTCTTAAATCAACTCCTTGGGTTAATAAATCCGTAGCCATCGAGTGCCTAAGCGTATGAGGAGTGGTAAAAACTGGAACCCCAGCCAAAATGGCGTATTTTTTGACGATTCTTTCGATAGAACGAGCAGTCAGTCGAGGTTCTGCATCTCTCCGGGACTTGTAATGAATAAATAATGGTTTTGCTTTATCTTTACGGGTTTCCAGATATTTCTTAAGCCAGGATAAAGCCCTTTCTGAAAAATAGACAGTTCGAGGATGGCTTCCTTTGCCAATAATTCCAAGTTCCAAATCTTTTTTATCTCTTACATTAGCAAACTGCTCGCGGTTCAGGGCGACCAATTCGGCTATTCTCAGGCCGGTTGAAAAAAGAGTTTCCAGAATAGCCCTATCTCTTAGGCCCTGAGGGCTATTCGTATTAGGAGCCAGTAAAAGCCGTTCAATTTGCTCTAAATTAAGGAATTTGACCGTTTTTTCGGCCATAGCTGCCTTTGGGAGGGTTATTTTGTCCGCAGGCAATGAAACTATGTCTTTGGCGGTAAAATAGCCCAAAAGGGCTCTTAGAGCGATTAAATAGTAGTTCTGGGTGACTTTTTTCAAAGAACGGCCTTTTTCGTCGGTATAACGAGATAAATATAAGCGATAAGCCCAAATATCGTCCGAAGTAAGTTCATGAGGCAAAAGAGCCTCTTTTTTGGTATTTTTT
>PETY01000007.1:9190-27319 GCA_002780915.1 Candidatus Nealsonbacteria bacterium CG02_land_8_20_14_3_00_34_20
TTAACCACTCTACGAACTTTTTGAGATATTGGTTATAATCCTTCTGGGTTCTGTCGGCAAGGCCTTTCTCAACCTCGCAATAGTCAAGAAAGTCGGGGATATGTTTTATAATTATTTTTTCAGATTTTTTCATAAAAATTTTTATAATTTTTTTAATTTTTATTTATTCTATTTTCTTATATTTTAGGACCTTCTCTCAGGAGTTCTTTTTATGAGGTCCGAGAGGGGCTCCTCTTACTATACTTATATAAACCGTTTAACTAACATTGGGCGACCTTATCTACCTTAATAATAAATAGGCCAGAAACCTATGTCAAGGGGAAAAATCCTACTTCCCCACCGTAAAGATAGGTTACTTTATTAACTCCCTAAATTTTTCCCAAAGAGATTTTGTAACTTCAGGCAGCTCTTCTTTCACCTCTTCTTTTTCTTTTTCAAATTCTTTTTCTGCTTGGGGTTTAAATTTTTGCTCAAACCAGTTTTCTATATCTGAAAAGATATTTCGTTTAAACCAATTAAACATTTTTTGCCAAAAAGGCAAAACTTCTCCTTTCCAGATTCTTTCTAAAATACCTGGCAATTCTTTTTGAGTTTTTTCCAGAGCTTTCTCCCCTATTTCCTTTACCTCTTCTAATGTTTGGGGTTGGGTTATCTCTGGGGTTGTTTGTGAAAAGGCAAAATTCGGCAAAATTGAGCCTATAATAACAAATATAATTAATACTCTATTTAAATTTAATACCTTATCCTTACTTATAGTTGTTATCATAATAATTATTATTTAATTTTCTCTTTTGCTTTTTTTATTCTTTTTAAAGTTTTCTCTTTTCCTAAAATTTCAGCAATTTCAAAAGGACCTGCTGAGGCTTGTTTGCCTGTTAAAGCTACTCTTAATGGCCAAAGTAGATATCCCCTATTTTGCATTTTCTCCGCCTGTTTCAAGAGAGATTTTTCTATGCTTTCTTTATTAAACTCCTGCTCTTTAATTTTAGACAATATTTTATAACATTTGTCAAGAGATTTAATAGTATCCCTATCACTCATATTTTTCCATTTTAGCAACCCTTTTTCATATTCTAAACTTTCTACAAAAAAGAAATCAATCAAAGAAGTTATATCAGAAAATTTTCTTAACCTCTCTTGATATAGAGAAATTATTTTTTCTATTTTATCTTGAGAGACCTCTTCCCCGGTTTTAGTTATTAAGAAGCAGGAAACAGGCAGCAGTTCTTCTTCTGATTTTATTGTCTTCTCTGTTTTTCCCAGCAGTCCCGCATTTTCTAAATATGGAAGGCACATTTGAGTTACTTGGTCTGCGCTTTTTTTTCTAACATAAATCCCATTTAACCAATCCAACTTATTGATATCAAAAATAGCTCCCCCTTTTTGAATTTTTTCTATTGAAAAATCTTCAATTAACTCTGATAAAGAATAAGTTTCTTTTTCTGTGCCAGGATTCCATCCCAAAAAGGCAATAAAATTAATCAGGGCTTTTGGCAAGTATCCCTTATTTCTCCAGTCACTAATAGAGGCAGCTCCATGTCTTTTGGAAAGTTTTTTTCTATCTGGTCCCAAAATTAAGGGTAAATGAGCATATTCTAATTGAGGAAACGAAAGAGCTTTTTGTAAAAGAATCTGTTTTGGGGTATTGCTAATATATTCTTCTCCCCTAATAATATGGGAAATCCCCATTTCAAAATCATCGACTGCGCAACTAAAGTTATATAAAGGTGTATAAAAATCCTTAGCTATAACGAAATCTCCTAACAAACTTGAGTCAAACTCTATTTTCCCCCTGACCAAATCCTCAAAGATAATTTTTTGAGCACTGGGAGTCTTGAACCTAATTACAAAAGGTCTCTTTTGTCGTAAATAGGCATTAACTTTCTCCTTGGAAAGGTTGCGGCATCTTCCTTGATAGATAGGAGGTTGACCAATAGACATTAGATACTCTTTATAAGCTTCTAATTCTTCCTTAGAACAAAAACAATAATAAGCTTTCTCCTCTTCTACCAATCTTTTTAAATATTTAACATATACTTCTTTTCTCTCGCTTTGTCTGTATGGTCCATAATCTCCGATATAAGATGAAGAATCGGCTATCCCTCTTGACTTTTCTAAAATAAAACTTGGACAGGGGCCTTCATCCCATAAAATGCCCAGCCACTCAAGACTCTTTAATAAATCATTTTCCCACTCTTTTTTTGACCTTTGCGGGTCGGTATCTTCTATTCTTAAAATAAATCGGCCTCCATATTTTTTAGCAAAGAGATAATTAAAAAGAGCAGTTCGAACTCCACCCATATGTAGGGGGCCGGTAGGAGAAGGAGCAAACCTTACTCTAATATTTTTCAATGGTTTTGGACTTGCGCTCATATGGGATTATTATTTTAGATACTCTAATATATATTGAGCAATAGTTCTTACTGCTTCTGGTTTGGAAAATTCTTTGGCTCGGCGAGCCATTTTTTCATTAGCTTTAAGAGAAAATAAATTTTTTAGTTTTTCTAAGAAAAAATGAGGAGTTAGATTAGTCTCTTCTAAAACCATACAAGCTTCAGATTTGGCAAAGGCATAAGCATTTTTTACCTGATGATTTTGAGCAGCTTCTGGCAAAGGGATTAAGATACTGGGCTTTCCTAAAGCCGCAATTTCAAAAATAGTGCCAGAGCCAGCTCTGGCTATAATACAGTCTACTGCGGCCATCGCATGTTTTAGTTCAGTCTCTCTTAAAAAAGAATATAAATGATAATTTTTCTGAAATTCTTTAGAGAGGATTGCTTCAGTTTCTCTTTTTACTTGGTAGTAGTTTTTTTCTCCTGCTTGATGGATAATTTCAAAATCTTTCAACGCTTGAGGCAAAATTTCCAAAAGCATTTCATTTATTCTTTCGCTGCCCTGAGACCCCCCAAAAATTAAAATAACAGGTTTCTTGTAGTTTAATTTAAAAATATTTTTAGCCTCTTCCCTATTCCCTCTCAGCAATTCCTCTCTTATTGGATTGCCTACAGAGAGCATCTTTTTAAGGGGAAAATATTCAGTTTCTCTTAAGGGGAAAGAAACGAATATTTTGTGGGCAAATTTACTCAGGATTCTATTGGCTAGTCCTGGAGCAGCATCCGATTCATGGAGTAAAATTGGTATTCTTAATATCCAACCCGAAAGCACAACAGGCAGAGAGCCGTAACCTCCTTTACTAAAGATGATGTCCGGAGCCCAGAAAAAAAGGATAAGAAAGGATTGAATTATTCCTAAAGGAATTTTTATCAAAATATCAAAGATATTTTGGAAAAAAGTTATAAAGTTCCAATATCTTCTAATTTTTCCGCTTAAAATAAATTTTGTTTTTATTTCTTCTTGGGGCAGAAAAATAGAAGCAAAATCATCTTCTGGTCCCATATAACATAAAATTAACTTTTCCTCTAGGGAAACCTTTTTAAGCTCTCTGGCGACTGCAATAATTGGAAAAATATGTCCTCCCGTGCCACCGCCTGTAAATAAAATTTTCATATATAGTCAGTTGTAAGTTGTTTAGCCATTACTAGATATATTTAATAATACCCCCATTGCTATCAATTCCGCAATTAAATGTGAGCCTCCATAACTTATAAATGGCAAAGGGGTTCCACTTAGAGGTAAAACTCCTATCATAGCTCCAATATTTATAAAGGATTGAAACGATATCCAAACTCCGATTCCGATTACTATTAGCTTTAAAGATAGGTCTTTTAAATTTTTGGAAATTGAGAATGCTCTCTGGACTAAGATTAAAAAGAGTATTATTAAAAAAGCGCATCCTATAAAGCCGGTTTCTTCAGCAAAGATAGCGAAAATTGAATCTGAAATTGACTGAGGGAGGAAGCCAAATTTTTGAATACTCAAACCCAGCCCTGAACCAGCGATTTGCCCCGACCCTACGGAAATTAAGGCTTGTTTTGAATGATATCCAATACCCAGCGGCTCTATCTCTGAATGGAGAAAAACTAATAATCTATCTATCCTGTAAGGAGCTATTTTTATTAAAATTGGCAAGGATATAATGGAAACTCCTCCTATTAAAATAGTATGCCACAAAGGGGTTCTGGCGCAAAAATATAGGATAAAACAGATTAAAGTTATTATTATTAAAGTGCTAATGTCTGATTGTAAAATTAGAGCTATTGATATTAAAGCAATTATAACTAAAAAGGGGAAGAAAGTTCTTTTTTTTAGGCTGCCCAGCCAAGTAGCTAAATATAAAATTGTAGCAATTTTCAGAAATTCAGATGGTTGAAATGCTATAGGGCCTAATTCTATCCACCGAACTGCCCCTCCGCTTTCTCTTCCCAAATAAGGAAAGAAAACCAGAAACATTGCAAAAAGAGAGATTAAAAATATCCCTAAACTTATCTTTGTTAAAAAATTTAAATGGAGTTTGAAAAAAATAAATCCTAAAATTAACCCCGGGATTAATCCATAGATAATTTGATGGATTAAATAATAATTTGGATTTTTAGTAATTTTAAAAGAAAAGGGGGCGGAAGCTGTGGCCAAGACTAAAATTCCCATTAAAAGCAAGAGTAAAATGCAAAGGATTAAAATAAAATCTGGGGGTCTTTTTTGAGGCATTAAATGCTTAATTTTTTTATATAGTATTTAAATAAGTTTCCCCTTTGTCGGTAATCTTTGAAAATTCCAAAACTGGGAGAGGCGCAAGAGAGTAAGCAAATTTTTCCTCCTTGAGTATATTGATAGGACAGCTTAACTGTTTCTTCCATATTGTTTACAAAAAACTTTTTTAACCCCCTTTTTTTATTTAAGTTCATTATACTTCCCCAGATTCTTTCTCCAGTGGAGGGAAATAAAATCAAAGTTTTTATTTTGGTTTTTAAAATTTTTTTTGCTAATTCAGTATAATCTAAACCTCTGTCAAAACCGCCCAAGATAATTGTCTGGACACCGTTTCCTAAAGCATTTATCGCTGCTATGGTTGCCTCAGGAATAGTAGATAGAGAATCGTTATAAAATTTTATTCCCTTATAAGTACCAACAAATTCTAAACGATGGGGTAGCGGCTTGAATTTCAAGACAGCTTCAGAAATATCTTTATTGGATATCTTAAAAATCTTTCCTACTTCAATTGCTGCCGCTATGTTCAAAAAATTATGACATCCCTGCAAAGGAATTTTCATTTTATTCGTAATTCGTTTGAATTTATAATTCGTAGAAATAGCAATTTTCTTGGCTTTAGATTTTTGAGCGATTTTTTTAACTAATTTATTTTTAGAATTGAAAATTAAGTAATCATCTTTGGTTTGATAACGAGTTATATTTTCTTTTGCCCTGATGTATTCTTTAAAATTCTTGTAATAATCTAAATGTTCAGGATAAATATTTAAAAGAACGGCGATGTGAGGAAAATTTCCTGCCTGCCGGCAGGCAGGTTTAAGGTTATAGAGCTGATGGCTGGATAATTCATAGACATAGACATCATTTGGTTTAGCATTAAATAAGAGGGATAAGACTGGCTTTCCAATATTCCCAACTAAATGAGTTTTAATTTTCGCTTCCTTTAATATTTTATAAATCAAAGAAGCAGTTGTGCTTTTTCCTTTGGTTCCCGTAATGCCAATAATTTTACCAGGACAATTGTCAAAGAAAATCTCAGTTTGAGAAGTAATTTTTTGTTTTTTAGTAATAAAAGGAGCTATTATTTTTGGTTGAATCCCCGGCGATTTAATTATCACATCATAATTTTTTAATGCTTTCAGATAATTTTCCCCCAAGCGCCATCTAATTCTTTTAAGTAATTTTGAATTTTGAATTTTGAATTTTGAATTTTTGTCCCTGTCCCCTACCCCAACCCCCTTTTTAGAAAAAAACTTCCTCAAAAACCTCAAAGTATCTCTCCCTTCTTTTCCCAACCCCAAAATTAAAATTCTTTTATCTTTTAAATTCTCTATTTTCATTTCTAATTATAAAATAGCATAAATTTTATTAAAAATGAAGCTTTAAAATTAAAAAACACCTTTTAACCTAAATAGAGCTATAAGATATATAGGTTGACTAATTAAATAAAAAATGTCAGCATCAATATAGTCTTTTCTATGGATAATTAATCTAAAGGTCGACTTTAGAGCAGATTATCCTGCTCTTTTAAATATTAATTAACTCGTCATATGCCTACACGTTTATCGTGATAGCGAAAAGGACTTTACTTTTATGCACATAAAAATTCTCTCATTTGATGTAGACGGGATTATTAACAAGAGTCTGCTTTCCAAAGTAGAGTGTAATCCATATGTATCTAGATTCTTGGCGCAGATACCAACTTTTAAAAAAGTGGTATTAGAAATGATTGAAGCGGGAGAAATACTCTTTAAGGTCAGGTACGAAAATAACGACAAGTTGAGTGTTATCCGAGACAACCACGATATACCTTACATAGGTATCGTTACGGATCGCAGCGCCCAAGGACTTATAACCGCGCTTGGGAAACAAGATTTTATCCTTAAAGAGATGAGTTTTGTCCAAGTGCGTAAGGCTATTTTCAGCAATGTTGGCAAGTTACGATATGGACCGAAGTTGTGGGAGATAAATAAACTCAAACCTCACGAATCAGTGCTTTACCAATTGGCAGCATTTGCTAAAGAGAAAAAGGTCATACCGCACGAAGTCCTTATAGTGGACGATAATCCTGAATTCAGGTTTATAGCCAAAAGCCGTTTTGGTTTCAGAGTCTATCCAGATAATACGGTAGACATAGATGAGAAATATCCTGTCTTCGGGCAGTGCGTAACAGCTCCTGTTTAAAATCGGAGCTGTTTTATTTTAAAAATTAAAAATATAAGGGAGAAAAATTAACGCGCCTACCACAACAGCGCCGAAACTGGCTAATAGCACTATGGCAGCCATTAAATCTTTAATAATTCTTGTCCTGTTGTCGTGTTTAGAGGTTACCACATCCATAATTCTTTCAACCGTTGAGTTGATAAGCTCCAAGATGAGCACGGGAAAAGTTGTAAGCAAAAGCACAATTTTTTCTAATCTTGAGGTAGGAAAATAAAACATAGCCGCTACTACAAAAATAGCTATTACGAGCATTACCTTAAAACTCTTTTCAAAAATCACTGTTTCTCTCAATCCGTTAAAAGCGGCTCGAAAACCATCAGATAAAAATTTTTTAGTCATTTAATTTCTTGTCTAATTAATTAAAGTATACAAGATGTTGAAAATATTGACAATCAATCAGAAAAAAAAGAAGTCAAGTACCTTTTTTGTCCTTGGTCTAGTTGTGCTTAACCTGGTTAAGCACAACCCGTTTTGCTTTTTGAGAAAAATAGAGTTGACCCCATTATTTCTAAATAGAGGTAGGCGAACAAATTGTACGTATGTTTTATTTGTTCGATAGTATTTTTTTCATATTCTTTAAGCTCCGTCAATTTGACAAAAAAATTTAAGGTGTTATAATTTAAACTAAAGGTCGGGTTCTTTTAAAAGTTCATTTATTTATGTCTATTCCAAGAACAACTTTGGATATCTTTGAGCGAGCTAGAGAAAAATTAAAGAAAACCATTGAGCTGTTTCTAAAGAGTAAATCAGGTATACTTTTTACTGTGCGAGATATAACTGAAAAGATAACCTTCCCAAAATTAGGAAGAAAATTATGGAATGAAAATGAATATGAATGGGAGGTGGCTGACGCTTTAGAGATGTTAGTAAAAAAAGATAAGGTCGCAAAGAAAGAGTTTAGAGAGAATACTTATTATGGAATAAAGTAGTTTTTTTAAAAAAAGCCAGTTTCAACTGGCTTTTTTAAGTTATAACTTATTGCTTAATCTGGTTAAGTTAAGTCCTTTTAAGTGATTTTTTAATATTTCTTCAAAATTTCTGGGTAAATTGTGTTGCTTATTCCAAGAATTCAAAATTTTAATTGAATCTTTTTCTAATTTTGGGTATTTTAGTAAGATTTTATTCTGAAAATAATCTAAAAGAGTCGGCAGTTTTCGCCTGACCCTTCTTCGCATAAAGCTACGGAGGGCGAGGTAAAAAGCGACTAAACTTTCTTTTTTAGTGCCTACACATTCAAAAGGTTTACCCCGTAGTAGAAATTTGACTTGCTTCGCAATATTACCCCGCCCAATTTTATTGGGCGGGGTTGTCAAATTTTCACTACGGGGTTTAAATTTCTCTTCACCAATTAACTGGAGCATTACAGGAAGTAAATTTTTATTTTCAAATAAATTTTCTCCAAAAATTTTAATTAAATTCTTTTCATCAACAAAAGGATATAAACTGGTGAAAATAAATAAACATTTTGGACATTTCCCGCACCATTTTTTAGAAGGTTTTTTAAAGCCAGAAGCAGTTTTATAAGCCTCATTGCAGCTTAAAAAAACTGAAAAATATTGGGGGAATCTTGAAAATAATTTTGCGATTTGAATTTCATATAAAGGTCTTAAAAAACTAAAATATTCAACACCTGGTGTTAAATATTTTTGGCAATAATGTCTAAATTTCTTTTCAAAATCAAAGCTTTTGGAATACTGATGATTGATAATTTTACCAAGATATTTTAAATTTCCTTCATTTGAACTTCGCTCCTGCGAAAAAGCGATGTATTTATAATCAAACAACATCGCTATCAAAACGCTTGAAAAAGCTAAATGGGCAGAAAAAGGAGTGTGGCCATTTAGATAACCTTTTTGATTTAATTCTAATAATCTGGGATCAATTTTTCTTTTAACAATAATTGACTTCTTGCATCCCGTCTGCCCGCCGTCTGGCAGGCGGGCAATTTTCATTATTTTCCAAGTTGCTTGGGTTGGATTTAAAGAAAAGCAATTAATATTCTGCCCAGCTTCCTTTAAGATTTCCAAAGTGACTATAGAATCTTTTCCTCCCCCTATCGGTACTAAAATTTTGCTCTTATCTTTTACTAAATAAATTTCGTCAACTTTTTGCGCAATCGCGTAAAAAGTTGGTGAAATTTTAATAGATTTTATTTTAAGAAAACTTGCTTTTTGAAAATTAATCTGATTTTCATAAAAAAACTGACTCATGCCCCTCATTATTAAATCTTCCCACCATTTTATTTGTTCTTGGTTTAAGGCGCCTGCTTTGATGATAATCTCTGGAGAACAGCTTGCCTTCCAATAACTAATCATTTCTATTAATCCAAGATTAAAGACTAGATTATTTAACACCCTATCCCCTACTTTTTTGATTTGAGACCTATTAATATTTTCAATAACTATTTTTGGTTTGAAATAAATATTGGGTTCAATTTTAAAATCAAAAGAAATCTTTAAATTTTTGTTTAAGATTTTCCAGGAATAACTCTTATAAACAAATTTCGGATATTTCTTTCGTAAATTTTGAATTTTGAATTGTAATTTTACATTTTGCATTTTACATTTTGAACTTATCCCATTAATCTTATAGCTACCCCTAAAATAGCAAAAACAACACCGATTATCCAAAATCGCATTGTTATTAGATATGGAGGCCATCCTTTAGCCTCTAAATGATGATGGATTGGAGTAGAAATCCAAATTTTTTTATGACGAAACTTTTTAGATAAAAGTTGCAGAATAACCGAGCCAACCTCAATAACCAATACTCCAGCAATAATTGGTAAGACCAATACAGAATCAGTTAAAAAAGAAATAACAGCCAAAGATGAAGTTAAACCCAAAATTCCTGTCTCTCCCATATAAAAGCGGGCTGGAGGAATATTAAACCATAAAAAAGAAAACAAAGCTCCTAAAATTACAGCGCAAAAAGTAGCTAAGTCATATTTTCCCTGAGAAAAAGCAATAATAGCGAAAGCGCCAAAAATTGAGCCAAAAATTCCCCCAGACAAACCATCTATTCCGTCAACTACCCCTCCTGACCAGCAGGCTAAGGTGACTATTACAAAAAGAGGAATATATAAAAATCCCAAAGAAATATCCATTCCTTCAGGGAAAGTTCCCAGCAAAGGAACATGAATTACATCCCAGCCAAGTTTAAAATAAAACCAAAGTCCGCCTATTAAACCAATCAGAATCACTGTTGCCAGCCGGGTTGTAAAACGTAATCCTCCCCCAATATATTTTCCCTTTCCAAAAACTACCGCTGTATCGTCAGCTAAACCTAAAACAGAAGCTACCACTAAAGCAAAAAGAGGAAGCCAGGTTTCATTTTTAGAAAGGAAGTTTAACTCTTTTATCCACCAAACATCAAAGATATCCCCCAAGAGAAAACAAATAATTATTAAAATTAATACGCTTAGCCAGATTAAAATTCCTCCCCCCCTGGGAACTGTAGTTTCTCTCTTTTGATGTAAGATATGAAAAACTGAGGCAGTTTTGCCATCAATAGTTTTTTCTCTGGCATTTTTTTTCCAAAATTTTATCTTATAGAGAAATTTAATCAAAAGAGGAGCAAATAAAATAGCTATGATTGAAGATGAAGCAGCCAGCATTAAGATTTTGATAACATTATAAGTAAAAATTGGCATTTTTATCCCGTTAGAAACCCTTGGCGAAAAAGAATTTTAGTCTGTTTTTGAGGTATTTTCTACCCATGCCAGACTTTAAATATCTTTCTCTTGCTCGGGCATCTTGTTCATTAATACTAATTTCACAATATATAAGTTTCCAAGGAACCCCGTATTTTGTAGCTTTGTTCTCCCCTGAATTATGTCTTAAAATTCTTTTTCGCAAGTCTCTGGTAGAACCTATGTACCAGCTTTACATTTGTTTTGCAAAACATAGACATACCAATTACGCGTGTTTCTAACGGGGTTTACCAGACAAAAGCCGAATTTAACCAATTGATTAACTTTTCCATTTGGAGAAATCGATTATTAGCTCCTAAAATAATATTAACAATTAGGTAATCTTCTGATAAAATTAAACTTTCTGGAGACCTTAATACTAAAATAATACAATCTCCTGATTTTTCTGTATATCCTGTTTTCCCCCAAAGAACTTGAGAGTCTTTTAAAAGAATATTGGTATTGAATAGTTTATGGTGAAATTTACCTTCGGGAGTGTAAAGTTCAAATTCTGGCAAAGAAAGAATTTCTGGAATTAGAGAATGCTCTTGGCTAATGTAGCTTATTAATTTAGCTAAATCTTCTGCTGATGAACTATTGATTTGAGAGAAGTAATCTTGCCCTGAGTTGAATACTTCAGAGTCAAGACCGATAGGATTTATAAAAGAAGTATTCTTAAGTCCTAATTCTTGAGCCTTTTTATTCATTAAGTATACAAAATTCTCTGTTCCTATTTTCTCTGATAGGGCTTTTGCTGCGTCATTACTTGATTCTATTAGCATAATATAAAGTAAATTTTCTACTGAAAGTTTCTCTCCTGGCTTTAAGTTTCCGGTTTCACTAAAAGTTGAAACTGTCCCCTGGCTAATTTTAATAAATTCTTCTAAAGAGTAATTTTCTAAAACTACAGTGGCTGTCATTAACTTAGTTAAAGAGGCTATAGGCAGTTTTCTCTGTCCTTCTTTTTCAAATAAAATTCTTGACTTTAAATCCTGTTCTTTTGGTCTGAGAACTATAGACAAAACAGCTCTTGCCTCTAATTTTGGTAAAGGAACAGCCTCTTTTTTAAGAGGTTTAAAAAGATTGTGCTGGTTTACTCTGTGAATAGAGGTAAGAGAAATATTTTGAAAGTTACTTTCTGACAATACTAATAAATCACTTTTAAAACCTTGAGTATAATAAAAACTCCCTCCAAAAAGAAGTAAAACTAAGATTAAAAAAAAGAAAATGGGCCATTTTTTCATTTTTCATTTTTTAAACCCCGTTAGAAACACATCTAAAGGGTTTCTAACGGGGTAAAATTTTTAGATGCAATTCTTTCAGTTGTTTTTCACTCACTTTTGAGGGGGCGTCCATCATTAAGTCCCTGCTATCGCCTGTCTTAGGGAAAGCAATAACTTCCCGAATATTTGGTTCATTTTGGAGAACTGCAAGAAGCCTATCAATCCCTGAAGCAATCCCTCCGTGAGAGGGAGCTCCATATTCAAAAGCTCTTAACATATGGCCAAATTTATTTTTAATTTCCTCTTTTTCATAGCCAATTATCTCAAATACTGCTTCAAGCGCATCTGGCCGATGATTTCTTATACTGCCACCTCCCACCTCCAAACCATTGGCTACAATATCATACTGAGTAGTTAGAATATTTTTTATATTTTTCCGCGACAGTAAATCTTCCATGAATTCTGATTTAGGAGCTGAAAAAGGATTATGGGTAAAAGTCCATCTTCTTTTTTCATCTTTCTTAAAAAAAGGAAAATTAATTACCCAGCAGAAAGCCAAAAAATAAGGGTTTGTCTTGTCTTTGCGTAAATCTGGCCGATCAGTACCATACTTCTCCATTGCTTTTTGATAAGTAATTTTTGGGAAAGGAATTTTTTGGATTTTTTTCTCAGGGTATATTTTTTTAATAAGGCTAATAAACAAGCTTTCTACCAGATTCATTACCTCTTCCTGTTTTACGAAAGATATTTCTATATCTAATTGAGTATGCTCGGCCTGGCGGTTAGCCCTTGGGTCTTCATCTCGAAAACAGCGAGCTATCTGAAAGTATTTTTCAATACCAGAAACCATTAGGAGCTGTTTGTATTGTTGGGGGCTTTGAGGCAGGGCATAGAATTTGCCTGGCTGCAATCTTGTCGGAACCAAGTAATCTCTCGCTCCCTCCGGTGTTGATTTGGTTAAAATAGGGGTTTCTATTTCCAGGAATTCTTCTCTAATTAAAAATTCCCTCATAAATTGAATGACTTTCTGGCGCATTTCTAAATTTTTTCTCAGACGCGGTCTCCTTAAATCCAAATAGCGATATTCTAATCTTTTCTCTTCGTTTACTTCGTAGCCCGGGGTTTCGATAGAAAAAGGCAGAGTCTTAGCTTGAGACAAAATTTCTAAATTTTGAGCTCTAAGTTCAATTTTTCCGGTTTCAATTTTTGGATTTTCCATTCCTTTAGGCCTAGGAGAGACCTTTCCTGTTATTTCTATTACCCATTCTGGCTTTACTTTTTGGGCTAATCCATATATTTCGGGTTTTAAGTTGGGGGTAAATACTACTTGAACTAAACCGCTCCTATCTCTTAAATCAAAAAAAATAATCTTTCCGTGAGACCTTATCGTATTAACCCAACCCGAAACCCTGACCGATTTTTCCAGATAATTTGGTGTATTTTTAGTTAAAATCCTATTCATTTTATTTTAGAACAAAAATTTATTATCTTTTTTATATCCCTGCTTAAAGCAGATTTCTTTTATATTAGCTGTTTGTTTTAAATCTTCCCCAAAAAGAGATATTATCTCCAGTAATTCTTTATTTTTTGAATAAATTGTTAATTTTTTAATCTCTGCTTTCTGGGAAAGATTTTTACTTGACTTTTCTTTTCTAATTTCCGCCAAAATTTCCATTAACTTCTCTCCTTGAAACTTCCTTTTCTCTTTAATTAATTTCTGGTCTATTTTGGGAAAGGTAGTTTGGTGGATACTTTTTTGCCTTTCTTTTTTTCTAAAATACAGCTGATAGATTTCCTCGGTAATAAAAGGCAGAACAGGAGCAAAGAGTTTTAAAATAGTAAGTAGAGTATAATACAAGGTAAACTGAGCTGATTTTTTTCGCCAATCATTTTCTTTTAAAGAATAAACTCGCCATTTTACCAGTTCTAAATAATTATCACAAAAGTCATTCCAAAAGAAAGTTTCGGTTTTCTTTCTGGCTGAAGAAAATTCATATTTTTTGAAAGAATCTTCACATTTTTGAATAGTTTTTTGGAGTTTTGAAAGTAAAAACTGGTCTAAAGAATACAATTTATTTTTATTACTCCAATTTTTAATATCAAAATTTTTTAAATGAGAAATAGTAAAACGCGAAGCATTCCAAATTTTGGTTACTGTCCTGTGCCCATTTTTAATTTCTTTTTCTTGATATCTTAAATTTTTACCTAAACTGACTCCTGATGCCCAATATCTTAGAGAATCTGCTCCATATTTTTCGATAATTTTATTAGGTTCTATTATATTCCCTTTACTTTTGGACATTTTTTCTCCTTTGGGGTCTAAAACAAAACCTGAAATCATTATATCCTTCCAAGGGATTTTTCCAAAATGGAAATAAGACCTAGTTACAGTATAAAAAAGCCAGGTTGAAATAATATCGTGAGCTTGAGGCCTTAAAGACATTGGCAAGAAATTCTTTTTTATTGCCCTTGAGGCAATCAAGCTTTCTACAATTTGAGGAGTTAAAGAACTGGTAGCCCAGGTGTCTAAAACATCTTTCTCGGGCAAGAATTCAGCAGACCCACAGGAACATTTTTCTTTAGGTTGAGCGCCCAAAGGATTAACCGGTAAATCTTTTATCTTGGCCAACTTAACCTTTTTGCATTTTTTGCAATACCAGATAGGTATTGGTATCCCAAAAAATCTTTGGCGAGATACACACCAATCCCATTTTAAATTTTTTATCCAATGCTCATAACGATATCGCATATATTCCGGATACCAATTCATTTTTTTCCCTAATTCCAAAAGCTCTTCTTTTTTATCTAATATTTTTATAAACCATTGCCAGGTAGGAAGAATTTCTATAGCCCTATTGCATCTTTCATGAGTGTTTACCAGATGTTTAATTTTCTTTTCAGCTAAGATTCTTTTTTCTTTTTTTAATTCGTCTACGATTTTAACTCTAGCTTGATTTATAGTTAAACCCTGAAATTTGCCTGTTGTTTTTGACATTTTACCATCTTTGCTAATAGAAATTATTAGAGGGAGATGATGAGTAAAATACCATTCCATATCAGTAACATCTCCAAAGGTGCAGCACATCACAATTCCAGAACCTTTTTCCATATCTACTTTTTCATCTTCTTTAATGGAAACCATTTGTCCAAAAATTGGGACTATTACCTTTTTCCCTATTAAGTTTTTATATCTTTTATCTTGAGGATGGACAAAAATTGCTACACAACTTGGTAATAATTCTGGTCGAGTAGTAGAAATAGTAATTTGTTTTTTACTATCTTTTAGTGAAAAAGAGATATCATAAAAAACAGAATCTATCATTTTATCTGCTAATTCTGCCTGAGCTACGGCTGTTTGGCACTGGGGACACCATAAGATAGGAGCTTTTTTTCTATAGATTCTTCCCATTTTATAAAGGTCAATAAAAAATCTTTGGCTTATTTTCTGGCAATTCTGGTCAATAGTAGAATAAGAGAGATTAAAATCACAAGACATCCCGATATCTTTCCAATTTTGGATAAATGCCGGTTTAACTTCTTTCAAAGTTTGTTGGCAGAGTTTTACAAAATCTTCTCTTTTCATTTCAAGAGCGCTAACTCCTTTTTCTTTTTCTACAAATCTTTCAGTTGGCAGACCATTGTCATCTGTTCCAAAAGGAAAGATAATGCTTTCTCCTTTCATCCTGTGGTATCTTATTATTATATCTTGCTGAGTATAAGAAAAAGCATGGCCTAAATGCATTTTTCCGCTAACAGTTGGGGGCGGAGTGTCAACAGAAAAAATAGCCCCTCTCTTTTTAAAGTTTACCCTGTTAGAGATTTGTTTTCCCTGCATTTCCTTCTTGCTTTTAGAACCTCCAACAGGGTTTAGTTTGTATATTCCTTCTTTTTCCCAGAAACCTTGCCACTTTTTTTCTAAATTTTTAGGATGTTGCTTTTCCATAATTTTTATTTGCCTTTTTATTATAGAATAAAACTCCTAAAAGAAAAAGCTCCCTTTGGCGAAAGAGAGCTTTTAAAATAATTCTTGTCTATTATTTATATTGTTCCGCCCGGGGAAGATGGAGGTTCCAAAGAAGAAGGTGGTTCTTTTGGAAATTCACTCTCCTTTTTCACTCCTATTTCTCCTGCTTTTCCCTCTTTTTTTTCTTTGCTTTGGGTCGAATAATAGACCATTAACCCCACTACTAATACAGCTATGATTATCCCAATGGTTGTTGAATCCATAATTGACCTTTTTACAACATAGATTATTATTAGCTCTTAAAATTAAGGAACTAAGAAAAATCTATATTGTATATTATTTTATAATTTTATTATATTATATTATACTATTCCTTTTTAAGACCAACAAGGTGTAGGTTGTGGAAAACTTTTAAAATTGATAAATCAATTTATAAATATCTCCTGCGCCCATAATTATTACTATCCCTTCTCCTTTTAGATTTTTCTTTAAATATCCAATAATCTTTTGCTTTGGAAGATAAATCCCGTTTCCATCAATTTCTTTAATCAATTTTTTGGAATTTATTTTCTCTTTTATGGTTTTATTCTCTCTTCCAGCTACATCATAAATATCAGTAATAACTAGTTGATTAATCCAATTTTTCTCGTTGGCCTCTTGAAAAACTCTTACAAAGTTATCAAATAAGTAAAATGTTCTTTGGTATTGATGGGGTTGGAAAATACACCAGATTTTTTTCCCCGGATATTTTTCTCGAGCAGCCTTCAGGGTTGCCTTAATCTCAGTCGGATGGTGTGCGTAATCACTAATAATTGTTATTCGTGTTGATTTGTGTTCAGATTTGTGTAGTTTTGTATATTTTATTTCGAAGCGGCGCCAGCTCCCTTTATACTCAGACAATGCTTTAAAAGATATTTTATCTGGAATTTTTAATGCCCGAGCAACGGTTAAAGCAGCTAGAGCATTAGAAATATTATGTTCTCCCGGCACTTTAAGAATTTTTTTTAATTTTTTAATCTCAGGCTGTCCAAGGGAATAATTTTTAATTTTAAACTGTTGTTTTTCGCTTTTCGCTTTAAGTTTTAAACTATTTTTATCGTCTCCGTTTACTACCAATATTCCATTTTTTGGCAGATGTTCCACGAACTTCCCAAATGCTCTTATAATATTATTTAAATTTTTATAGTAATCCAAATGGTCTCTATCTATATTATTTATTACTATTATTTTAGGCCAATAATTTAAAAAAGAAGCCATATGCTCATCTGCTTCAATAACTAAATATTTACTCTTTCCTACCTTACAATTTGATCCATTGAATTCTCTTAGTTTTGTACCAATAATTACTGTTGGATTAAAACCAGCTTTTTCTAGCAGAAGTCCTATCATGGCTGTAGTGGTGCTCTTCCCATGAGTTCCTGAAATAGCAATAGTAAAATACTTCTTTGTTAATTCGCCCAATGCCTCTGGATAACTCAAAACCCGTAACTTATAACTTGAAACTTGCAAATTAAAAGCTTTTTTCAATTCCGGGTTATCTTTGGGGACAGCCGGACTATAAACCACTAAATCAATACCATTGAGAACCGTTCTCGACGTATGGGAACCGATACAAATTTCAGCCCCCAATTTTTTTAGGGCTTCGGTAATTTCTGAGGAAACTAAATCAGAACCAGAAACTTTATGGCCCTTCTCAAGATAATATTTAGCTAAAGCTGAAACGCCTATTCCACCAATGCCAATAAAATGAATTTTCATATAGTTTCAAAATTGAAAATTGAAAATTAGAAATTTAGAATCTGCCCAACGGGGCAGATTCTAGGATAACGTACTCCGGCCCTCCTCTTTTTAGTTCGCTTTCCATTACTTCAATTGAATTTACCGGAAAGGTTAAAGAAATTTCTTCTTGGATTTTTGGCCTTTCTTCGGGTTCAATTTGTTTGAATTCCCAAGTTCTAATTCTGGCTAAAGTAATATGAGGTCTGAATTCTCTATTATCCGAATCAAATCTAATTTCAGAATTAATTAAAGATTTTTCTAAATCACTTTTTAGATTAGTTAGAACTTTTATTCTCTCTCCTTCTGTCCAGACCATTCTAGGCGGCATTTTCCCAGGAGGACCATAGTAAATTTTATTTAAATTTATTGAAAAGGAATTATATTTCTGGGCAGTTTCTTTGACAATCTCCAAAATTTTTGGGATTTCTTCTTCTCTGACATAACCCAGAAATATCAAAGTAATATGTAAGTTCTCTGGTTTTGTCCATTTTGCTGGAACTTCCGGCCAGTAATTTTGGTAATTCAAAAGTTTTTCTTTAATTTCTTTGGGTAAATTTATAGCAATAAAAATTCTGTGTCTTACCATAATTTTATTTTAACAAAAATTATGATAAAATTAAAGCAATGGGAATAAAGGAGGCTTA
>PETY01000003.1 GCA_002780915.1 Candidatus Nealsonbacteria bacterium CG02_land_8_20_14_3_00_34_20
AAGATTTTTATCATAGTTTTACTTTTTTTAATATTTGCCCTTGCCCTGTTTTTAAGAGTTCATTTTTGCCAGGAGGAAGTTTTTTCCTATCCTATCAAATATTCTGCCGATGATGGCATCTACCATATGAGATTAGTGGAAAATGAATTATTGGGCAATCATTTTCCAAAAAGAATTTACTTTGACCCTTACACTAACTTTCCCCAGGGAACCTATCTTCATTTTGGTCCTTTTTATGACCAACTTTTAGCTGGAACGATTTGGTTAGCTGGTTTGGGTAATCCCACTCAAGAATTAATTGATAAAATTGCTCCTTTTTTCCCGGCAATTTTGGGTAGTTTTATTATTTTTATCGCCTATTTTATAGGAAGAAAAATTTGGTCAAAAGAAGTTGGCTTACTTTCAGCTTTTTTAATGGCTATCTCTGCTCCTTATTTAGGAAAGAGTATATTAGGCAATACCGATCATCATTTTGCCGAGGTTCTGTTCTCCGCCCTGGTAATGATGTTTTTGATTTTTGCTTTAAAAGAGAGAAGGAATAAAAAAGATTTTAAAAGAAAGAGATTTTGGCTCTGGACCGTTTTGGCTGGATTTTCTTTGGGTCTTTATTTTTTAACCTGGACCGGAGCTTTGTTGTTTTTATTTATTATTTTTTCATTTATCTTGCTTTATTTTCTCATTGAATATTTATCAAAAAGAGAACCTCCTTTTTGGATTTTGACAATAGGAATAGTAATATTTTCAATTACTCTTTTGATGCTCTTACCGTTTTTAGGCCATCCGGATATTTACTCTTCCCCTCTTTACAATGTTAAGCATTTAGAAAGTTTAATTTTTGGGATTTTAGGCTTCATTTTCATCTGGACTTCAACTAAAATTTTGAGAAAGAAAAATAAAAATCCTTGGTTTTTGGCTGGTTTAATTGTCATAGCCATAGCCCTGCTTTATCTAATTCTGAAATTTTTCTTTCCTTTTGCCCTGGAAGGTTTGATAAATAGCATCAAGGCAGTAAACATAGGTGTGGTCCCTTTAAAAGATGCTCGCCAGATAATTTCTGAAATGGCTCCTTTAACATTCAAGGGAGCGATAAATTATTTTTCTTACTCTTTTTATTTAGCTTTGATTGCCCTGATACTTATTCTTTTTAGGTTTATTAAAAAAAGAAAGCCAGAAGAACTTCTGATTTTTTGCTGGACGATAGTTATTGTTTTAATGGCAGGAATTATTCCTGCTATTGGGCAAAATAGATTTTCTGTTTATCTTTCTTTGAATGTCTCTTTGTTAATTGCTTTTTTGGCAGTAGAAGGTTTTAAATTTGGTTGGCAAGGGCTAAGAAAAGCTGAATCCTTACCCAGCAGCTTTTCTTTAAAACCTTATTTGAGAATAGGGTCCACTTTGATTATTTTTAATGTCATTTTCTTTTTGTGTTTTCCCTTTCCTTTGAATTTTTTTAATAAATCGCCCGATAATATGCCGGATATTTTTAAGACAGCTTTTTTTCAAGCCAAAAACGGACCCCATAAAAAACATCAAGATTGGTATAGGGCTATGGAGTGGCTAAAAAATAATACCCCCGACCCTGGCTTAGATTATTATGCTTTATATCCGGAATCTGTTCCTTTTTCTTATCCTGAAACTGCTTATGGAATCTTGGCTAAGTGGGATATGGGCCATATGCTCACTTATTATGCTCATCGTTTGCCCGTTTCTAATCCTTTTCAACAGGGGATTGGAAAAATTCAGGGAGATTATGTCGAGCCGGGAGAGGCAACCTTTTTTCTGGAAACCGATGAGAATAAAGCTACAGGATATTTGGACCAGCTTAAAACAAGATATGCTATTACTGATTTTTATTCAGCTGACCCTGATGCCTCTTTTAAAAATTTAGTTAAGGAAATAGAAGGGAACTTAGAAGAATATTATGAGTTTGGGGAAGATGAATCTTCTTCTATCAAAACTTTAGAAGAAAAGCCATCAAAATATGATAATTCAATAATTGTAAGGTTGCATACCTTAGACGGGAAAGGTTATAAAGATGAAGCTCAAGGAGTTAATATCCCAGCCCTTAGCCATTTTCGTTTGGTTTGGGAATCAGATACAACTATAACTTTTAGCAGAGAAGATCCCGAAGATGAAACCAAATTAGTTAAAATTTTTGAATATGTAAAAGGAGCAAAAATTAAAGGGAAAACAGAGCCTGGGACTAATGTTTTATTATCTTCAGAAATTGAGACTAATCAAAAAAGAAAATTCGTTTATCAAAAAGAACTTGAAACAAAAGATGGATTCTTTGAATTTATTGTTCCTTATTCTACAGAAAAAGAGTACCTGCCCGGACAAACAGAATACTGGGTTTTTGCCTCGCCCTATAAATTAAAAACAGGGGAAAAACAAATAGAAATTAATATTTCAGAAAAAGACATATTGCAAGGAAGAATAATAGAAGTTTCAATCTAAGTTTTATGATTAACAGCTCAAGATTGATAGAAAAATTTTTACAGAACTATAGATTCGGTGTAGTTAAACCTTATCTAATAGGCGATGTTTTGGATTTCGGAGGGAATAAAGGAGAATTAAAGAAATTTGTAAAAGGCAAATATCTTGTTATTAACTACAATCATTCTATGATGGATAATACTCGTTTTGACACTATTGTAGCCTTAGCCGTTATAGAACATATAGAGGTTGATGCTGTCTACAAAATTTTTCAAAAGTTTAAAGTAATTTTAAACAAAAGAGGAAGAATATTTATGACAACCCCTACAAAAATGGCTAAGCCAGTTTTAGAATTTATGGCATTCGTTGGAATTGTGGATAAAGATAATATTGCAGAGCACAAACATTACTGGAGCAAGAAAGAGATATATGATTTGGCAGAAAAGGCAGGTTTCGTTGTCAAAAAATATAAAAAATTTCAAATTGGTTTTAATCAATTAGCAACCTTAGAGCACAAATAATGAAACTCTCAATAATCGTTCCAGTATTTAATGAAGAAGAGAGCATTGAAGAAATTATAAAAAGAATTGAAAACGTTTCAATAGGAATTGAGAAAGAAATTATTGTCGTCAACGATGGTTCTTATGACGAGACTAAAGATGTATTAGAAAGACTAAAAAGAAAGTTTAATTTTGTTTCATTGGAGCATCAAAAAAATCAAGGTAAGGGAGCAGCTATTAGGACCGGTCTTTTGAAAGCAAGGGGGGATTTTATTTTAATTCAGGATGCTGATTTAGAATACGACCCTAAAGATTATCCAATCCTTTTAGAACCACTTATTAAAAAAGAAGTAAAGGTGGTTTATGGTTCTCGTAATCTTTTTGAAAATCCTCGTTCTTCAAAAAGCTATTTTTTGGGAGGACAATTTTTAACCTTTGCTTTTAATCTGCTTTTTTTTGAGAAATTGACCGATATCAATACCGGTTATAAGGTTTTTGCTAAAGAAGTTTTAGAAAAAATAAACTTAAAAGAAAACGATTTTGCTTTCTGCGAGGAGATAACCTGCAAAGTCAAACAATTGGGATATAAAATAAGAGAGGTTCCCATCCATTATCACCCTCGCAGTTTTAAGGAAGGTAAAAAAATTCGTTGGTACAAAGATGGGCTAAGGGGATTATGGACAATAATTAAATATAGAATTATTTAACTTTTTATGTTAAGCGTTGTTGTTTTTATTTTAGGTTTGACAGTGGGAAGTTTTTTAAATTGCGTGATTTATCGCCTGAAAACAGGCCAGAATTTTTTGAAAGGACATTCTTCTTGCCCTCATTGTCTCCATCAGTTAAAATGGTATGATTTAATTCCAGTTTTAAGTTTTATCCTCTTAAAAGGAAAATGCCGATATTGTAAAAAGCCAATTTCTTGGCAATATCCTTTGGTAGAATTAATTACTGGATTGCTGTTTCTCCAAATTTTCAATTTTCAATTTTCCTGGACGCTTTCAGGCGGACTCTCCGTAGGGTTGCTTTTCAATGAATTTTCAATTTTCAATTTTCTAAACTTGATTTATTATTGGCTCATTGTTTCGCTTTTAATAGTAATTTTTGTTTATGATTTAAAGTGGTATGTTATTCCCGATAAAATAGTTTATCCTGCTATTATTATAGCGTTAATTTTCAATTTTCAATTTTCAATTTTCAATCAATTTTCAATTTTCAAATTTTCAATTTTAAGCGCCTTAGGAACTAGTATTTTTTTTCTGGCAATATTTTTAATTTCCCGGGGTAAGTGGCTTGGTTTTGGAGATGTTAAACTCGCTTTTTTTATGGGTTTATTCTTGGGATTCCCTGATATTCTGGTTGCTCTCTTTTTAGCTTTTTTAATCGGTGCTATGATAGGTTTAGGATTGATTATTTTTAAAAAGAAAGGATTAAAATCAGAAATACCCTTTGGCCCATTTTTAATAACCGGGACGCTTATTGCCCTATTCTGGGGAAATCAGATAATCAACTGGTACCTTAATCTTATAACTTATAACTTGTAACTTATAACTTGTAACTTACGACTAACGACTTACGACCTACAACAATGTTAAAATGTTAAAATGTTAAAATGTTAAAATGCTTAAAATGCTTAAATGTTAAAATGGAAAAAGGCTTTTCTTTAATTGAACTTTTAGTAGTTGTTGCTGTTATTGTTATTTTAAGCACTTTGGTCTTTAGTGATTATTCCAAAGGAGGAAAGAAAATGGCCTTAGAAAGGGCAGCCCAGAGATTAAGTCAGGATATAAGAAAAACACAAGAGATGGCAATGTCCGCTTACCAGCCAAGCGATATATGTAATGGTACGCCGGGGAATCTTAAAGGTTTCGGGATTCATTTTGATGAGTCATCTGGTAATGAAAAAAAATATATTATTTTTGCTGAGTGTAATGATACAGAACCAAATTATGATTATGATGGAGATGGTCCAGACGATGTAAAAGAAGGCTGGAGTGTTGACATTGAAAAAGGAATTAAAATTTCAGATATTGAGAAGGATGATTTATCCAACGGCAGTACTTATCCCACTACCTTGAGTGTTGTTTCAATACCACCAGACCCTACTATTTATATCGCCTCAAGTAGCTCTGGATATGAGGCAATTATTACTCTTTGTATAGAAGATAGCTGCGCTACGAATTATAAAAAGATTAAAGTTAATAATGCCGGAAGAATAAAAGTAGAATAAAATGCAGTTTAAAGTCAAAAACATGCCCCGTACCGTCCTACGAAAAACGGGACTGGTATGGGGTCAAACGGGGTTTACGTTGTTGGAGATGATTTTTTCTATTGCCATCATTACTATTGGTGTACTTGGTATTCATAATGGCCTGACTTATGCTATTGAGCATACTAAGCAAGCCCGAGAATATTTTACAGCCAGTTATCTTGCCAAAGAGGGTATAGAAATCGTTAAAAATATAAGGGATACCAATTGGGTTGAGGGAGCTGCTAGCTGGAAAGACGGTTTAACCAGTTGTGCTTCGGGCTGTGAGGCAGATTACGATGATAGCTTATCCTCTTATACTGGGAAATATTTTTACATTCATTCTACTAATTATTTTTATCAATATACTACTTCCAGCGAAAAAACTCCTTACCAAAGAAAAATTACTATTACAGAAGTTGACAGTGATGAATTGGATATTAAAATTGAGGTTTTCTTCAAAGGAAATACAATGACCGCTAAAGAGAATATTTATAATTGGAGATAGAAATCATTTAAACATATAAACAATTTAACAATTTAACAATTAAACAATTTAACAATTTAACAAATGCTTAAATGCTTAAATGTTAAAATGAAAATGGGGTTTACCTTAATTGAAATGTTAGTGGCTATAGGGATTTTTGCTATTATGACTGTTGCTTTAACAGGAATTTTTATCTCTGCTACTCAAAGCCAGAGCCACACTCTTTATACTCAAGAGCTGATGAGCCAATCCAGTTATGCCCTGGAGTATATGGGAAGGATTTTAAGAATGGCAAAAAAGGATAATAGTTCAGGAAGTTGTACTGGGACAGCTTATGCTAATTATAATCCTGTCAGTGGAACCGGTAATACAATAACCTTTTTGGATTATAATAACAAATGCCATCAGTTTTTATTAGAGAGCGAGCGGATAAAAGAAAAAAAATCAACTGACCATACATCTGGAAATTTAGGCTCTGCCATAGAGGTAACTTCTTCTACGGTTAAAATTAATAATTTAACCTTTAATGTTGTAGGTGGAAGCAATACAGATAATCTTCAACCCAAAGTAACTATTTTAATAGACGCTGAGGCTAATACTAAAAAAGTTGATCCAGTGCCAAAAATTAAGGTTCAAACCACTATTTCTCAAAGACACTTAGACACCCAAGAATAACTAACAGCTTACAACTAACAACTAACAATCAATGACTAAATGACAATGGCTAATTTTATTAAAAAAACATGTTTTAAATTTCAGCTCTCGGACAACAGGGAGAAGGGTATTTCTCTATATCTGACTATGATTTTACTATCCTTACTTATGGCTATGATTTTGGGAGTAACCAGTATTATTGTAGGCGGGGCAAAAATTACTAAAGGATTAGGAGATTCAGTGAGAGCGTTTCATGCAGCTGACACAGGAGTTGAACAAGCTTTATATAGAATCCGTGGCGGTTCTCCCGATTGTGCTAACTTTAGCGGCAATTTTGGTGAATCAGATTATAATTACAGTGTGAATATAACCAATGCTAACAATTGCGGAGAGACAGGAATGAACATAAAATCAACAGGCAGCTATTATGGAGCAAAAAGAAAAATAGAAGTAACTTATTAGCCAAAGTTATAAGTTCCAAGCTCCAAGTTATGAGTTCCAAGTTTCAAGAAGTAAAGCAAAGAATAGAAAAACTTAAAAAGGTAATTAACTACCACCGATACCTCTATCATGTTTTGGATAAACAGGAAATCTCAGACGCGGCTCTTGATTCTTTAAAAAAAGAGCTTTTTGACCTGGAACAGAAATTTCCTGAGTTTATCACTCCTGATTCTCCAACCCAGAGAGTGGAAGGAAAGCCCTTAGAAAGGTTTAACAAGATAAGACATCCTGTCCCGATGCTTTCTTTTAATGATGCATTCTCAAAAGACGACATAAAGGACTGGATAGAAAGGATTTCCAAACTTTTAACTCCAGACGAAGTAGCAAAAATTGACTTTTATTGTGAACCGAAACTTGATGGTTTGGCAATGGAATTAATCTATAAAGATGGAATTTTAAAAACAGGCGCAACTCGCGGAAACGGTGTTATTGGTGAGGATGTTACTCAAAATTTAAAAACCATTGAAGCTATTCCCTTAAAATTACGAGAAACTGAAGAAGTTATTGAAGATTTAGAGAAAGAAGGATTGAAAGATATTGCTAAAATTTTTAAAAAAGAAGGCTTAAAGGAAATTATAGTTAGGGGAGAGATAATTATTAGTAAAAAAATTTTTGAGAGGGTAAATCAAAAACAAAAGAAATTAGGTCAAAATCTCTATGCCAATCCAAGAAATTTAGCTGCTGGCTCAATTAGACAATTGGACCCTAAAGTTGCCGCTTTCAGACATTTAGACGCCAATGTCTATGATTTGATAACCGAGCTGGGACAAAAAACCCATAGCCAGGAGCATAAAATTTTTAAGATTTTAGGATTCAAAACCAATAATAAATATAGTAAATATTGCAAGAGATTAGATGAAGTTTTTAATTTTCATAATTATTGGAGAAAAAATCGTCAGACTCTACCCTATGAAATAGATGGCATAGTAGCAACCATTAATTCTAATGAAATTTTTGAGAAATTAGGGGTAGTTGGAAAGGCGCCCCGAGGAGCTATTGCTTTTAAATTCCCTTTAAAACAAGCGACTACCATTATTAAAGATATTAAAATTCAAATCGGGAGAACAGGAGCTATAACTCCAGTAGCAGTTTTAAAACCAGTTAAAGTGGGAGGGGTAACGATTAGCAGAGCAACCCTGCACAATGAAGATGAGATAAAAAGATTAGGAGTAAAAATTGGTGATACAGTTATTGTAGGTAGGGCAGGGGATGTGATACCCGATATCGTGAAGGTATTACAGGAACTAAGAACCGGAAAGGAAAAAGGATTTAAGATGCCTCAAAAATGTCCTTCCTGTGGAACGAAATTAATAAAACCAGAAAACGAGGTTGTCTGGCGCTGTCCAAATCCAGATTGTTTTGCCCGGCAGAGAAAATATTTTTATCATTTTATCTCCAAGGGAAGTTTTGATATGGTGAGCTTGGGCCCTAAAATTATAGATCAATTAATTAGCAAAGGATTGATTTCTGACCCAGCTGATTTATTTGAATTAGAAGAAGGGGATTTAGTTCCTTTGGAGAGATTTGCCCAAAAAAAATCAGAGAACATCATAGAAGCAATTCAATCTAAGAGAGAGATAACCCTACCCCGATTGATTTTCGCTTTGGGAATAAGAAATGTTGGGGAGGAAAAGAGTATTGACTTAGCAGAGGATTTTGGCAGTTTAGAGAATTTAAAAAAAGCAAACACAGAAAGTCTTGAAAAACTGATGGATATTGGTCCCAAAGTTGCGGAATCAATTTATAACTGGTTCCATCAGAAGAGGAATCTGGAATTTTTAGAGAAACTAGAAAAAGTAGGAGTAAAGATAATAAGTCAAAAGTCTCGCCTTCGTCCTTCGGGCTTCGGCAGGCAGGCGAAAGTCAAAACTCAAAAGTTAAAAGGTTTAATTTTCGTTTTAACCGGCCAGCTACAGTCAATGACGAGAGCTCAAGCTAAAGAAAAAATCAGGTCTTCTGGAGCTAAAGTTTTGGAATCTGTCTCCGGAAACATAAATTATGCCGTAGTCGGGAAGAACCCCGGTTCTACTAAATTAGAGAAAGCTGAAAAACTAAAAATAAAGATAATGGGCGAGAAAGAGTTTTTAGAAATGATAAAATAAGCGAAAAACTAAAAGCGAAAAGCGTAATGTAGAATGTAGAATAATGACTAAATAAATGTTCAATTTTAAATTTTAAATTTTCAATCAATTTTCAATTTTTAAACATTTAAAATTCATTTAAAATTTATCATTTAACATTTAAAATTAAAAGAAAAAGATTCTAAATTCAAGATTCAATATTCAAGATTCTAAATTTATGAGTTCTTTGCTTTTACATCTAAAGCGATTAGATTGGATATTAATTGTCTCGGCTTTACTCCTGGTCAGTATTGGACTTCTTTCTCTTTACAGTTCTTCTTTAGGGAGGGAAGATTTTTCTAATTTTAAGAAACAAATTTTTTTCTTTTTAGTCGGTTTTTTCTTAATGCTCCTGATAAGTTTTTTTGACTGGAGAATTTTTTCAGAAAATTCATCTTTAATTTTAGTTTTATATTTTCTGTGTTTAGCTCTTCTTATTGGACTTTTCTTTTTTGCTCCGGAGATTAGGGGAGTAAAATCCTGGTATAAATTAGGTCGATTCTCTTTTGACCCGATAGAACCAACAAAAATTGTTTTAATTTTACTCTTGGCAAAATATTTTTCAAAAAGACATGTTGAAATGTATAAAATCCGACATATTCTTCTTTCGGGTCTTTATATTCTGGCTCCAATAATTTTAATTTTTCTGCATCCTGATTTTGGGTCAGTGATACTGCTTCTTTTCATTTGGATAGGGATATTGTTAATTTCTGGAATTAAAATTCGTCATTTTTTAATTTTAAGTCTGGTTTTTCTTTTACTTTTTAGCTTAACCTGGACTTATTTTTTAATAGATTATCAAAAAGAAAGAGTTTCAGCTTTTCTTTTCCCTCAAATAGATCCCCTGGGACAAGCCTGGAGTCAAACTCAGGCTAAAATAGCCATTGGTTCGGGAGGTATTTTGGGGCAGGGGATAGCCGGAGGCTCTCAAACTCAGTATGGATTTTTACCTGAACCTCAAACTGATTTTATTTTTGCAGCCATCGCAGAAGAATTTGGTCTTTGCGCAGTAGGGATTTTATTGTTCTTATTTGTTTTATTTTTTTGGCGAATTTTAAAAATAGCCCTAAAATCTGAATCAAATTTCCCTCGCCTTTTTGTCGGCGGTTTTGCTATCTTGATTTTTTCTCAAATATTTATTAATATCGGAATGAACCTTGGTCTATTACCCGTAATTGGCATTTCTTTACCCTTGGTAAGTTACGGTGGCAGTAACCTTATTTTTACTTTTTTAGGCTTAGGAATTTTGCAAAACATAAAAGCGTCTAAATGATAATAACAATAACAATATAGCTAAGAATGGTTTGAAACTTGACAGATTTCTATTTTTTTGATATTATTTTTCTTTGAGCTTAAATTTTTACTAAAAGATAAAAAATTTTCTATATTTTGAATTATCTTTTTTTTTCGTTATTAAAATAAATATTTTTATTTTACCCTAAAAATTTATTATCGAGGGTAATTTTTTACTTTAGAGCCTCATTAGGGTATTTCAGATTCTTAAAGGATAAACCTTTGTTTATTTATGAGAATTAAAGATTTCTCCAAAAGTAAAATTTCTTTCCCTTTGCCTAATTTGATTTTTTTACAAAAAGAAAGCTGGCGTCAGTTTTGGGAGGAGGATTTAAAGGAATTATTTTCAGAAATTTCTCCTATTTCAGATTATAGCGCTAAAGAATTAGAGTTATATTTTTTAGATTATAAATTAGGAGAACCAAATTACAATTCTAGCTTTGAAGCTAAAGAAAATAACGATACTTTTGAAGCTCCGCTAAGAGTAAAGGTTAAATTAGTTAATCTAAAGACAAAAGAAACAAAACAACAGGAAGTTTTTTTTGGCAGTTTTCCCCTGCTAACCGAGCAGGGAACTTTTGTTGTTAATGGAATAGAAAGGGTAGCCATTTCTCAACTTATTCGTTCACCCGGTGTTTTTTTCCCGCAAGACACAATTCGAGGCAAAAGATGTTTTGGGGCCAAAATTATTCCAAACCGCGGAACTTGGATAGAATTTGAGACAGATCCTTCTGGTTTTATAGGAGTAAAAATTGATAGAAAAAGAAGAGTGGCTTCAACTGCGCTTCTCAAAGCTTTAGGAGGATATAATGATTCCGATTTAAGAGAAATTTTTTCAGGGGTGGACAAAGGAGAACTCAAGTATATTGAAGAAACTCTTAAAAGAGATTCAACTAAAGACCAAAAAGATGCTTTAATAGAAATCTATCAGAGATTAAGGTCGGGTGAGATGGCTACCCCCGATGCAGCTAAAGAATTAATTTTTAATATGTTCTTTAATTTTGAAAGATACGACCTCTCTAAAGTTGGCAGATGGAAAACATGGTCACGTTTGCCAGAGTTAAAGCCTAAAAACCAAAGAGTAATTAAAAAAGCAGATAGAGTCCTAAAACCCGAAGATTTGGTAGCTACTATTAGAGAAATCATCAAGCTAAATAATAATCCTCTGTCTCAGCCCGATCAGATTGATCATTTAGGGAACAGACGGATAAGGACTATCTCTGAACTTCTTTTAAATAAATTAAGAGTAGGCCTCGTAAGAATGGCTAGAATTATTAGAGATAGAATGTCTATACTTGATACTACAGGGCTTACTTCCATTCAGTTTATAAATCCTCGACCCTTTATGGCTCAAGTTGGTCAATTTTTTACTTCTAGTCAATTTTCTCAGTTTATGGATAACGTCAATCCTCTAGCCGAGTTAGAGCATAAAAGAAGATTAACGGCTACCGGTCCTGGTGGATTAACTAGAGAGAGAGCTGGTTTTGAGGTTAGAGATGTGCAACCTTCCCATTATGGAAGAATTTGTCCCATCCAAACTCCTGAAGGCCCTAACGTGGGGTTAGTTGGCCATCTTGCTCTTTATAGCCATTTGAATCCTTATGGTTTCTTGGAAACCCCTTATTTTAAAGTGGAAAATGATAAAATTCTAGATAAAATTCAATATCTTGCGGCTTTTGAAGAAGAAAAATATAACATAGCTTCGGCTAGCGCCCCTTTGAATAAAAAAAATGAAATTATAGGAAGGAAGATAGAAGCCAGAATAAAAGGAGAGCCCTTAGAAATAGAAAAAGAAAAAATTGATTTTATTGACGTTTCTTGCCAGCAATGTCTGTCCTGCGCTGCTTCTTTGATTCCATTTTTACAAAACGATGACGCTAATCGAGCTCAGATGGGTTCAAATATGCAGCGGCAAGCAGTGCCATTGGTTAATTCTGAACCACCACTGGTGGGGACTGGAGTAGAAGCTCTTGTTGCCAGGGATTCAGGTCAACTAATAGTAGCCCAAGAACCAGGAAAGGTGATAGAAATGGATGCAAGACACATTAAAGTCAAAGACCAAAGAGGAAAAATTAAAACTTATCAACTGAGGATTTTTGATAGAACCAATCAATACACCTGTCTTCATCAAAGGCCAACTGTAAAAAAAGGAGATGTTGTTAAAAAGGGAGATATTTTAGCCGAAGGAGGAGGAATAAGCCAGGGTAGATTGAGCCTAGGTAAGAATCTTTTGGTAGCTTTTCTACCTTGGCGAGGCAGTACTTTTGAAGATGCTATTGTTATTTCTGAAAGGCTGGTAAAAGAAGATATTTTTACTTCTATTAATATTGAGAATTTCTCTTGCGACGTTAGAGAAACAAAATTAGGACCTGAACTCACCACTTCTGACATTCCTAATGTTGGAGAGGAAAAACTTAAAGATTTAGACGAAGAAGGGATTATCAGAATAGGAGCTGAAGTTGACCCAGACGATATCTTGGTAGGGAAAATCTCTCCCAAAGGAGAAGCTGACCTTACTGCCGAGGAGAGATTACTGCGAGCAATTTTCGGAGAGAAAGCAAAAGAAGTAAAAGATACTTCATTACGTATGGAGCATGGAAAACGAGGCAGGATAATTGATATTAAGGTTTTCTCTCGAGAACAAAGTCACAATTTAACACCCGGAGTTTTAAAGAGAATCCAGGTTAAGGTTGCTGAAATTCGTAAGATTCAGGTAGGTGATAAACTTGCTGGACGTCATGGAAACAAGGGAGTGATTGCTAAAATTTTACCAGTCGAACAAATGCCATTTTTAGAAGATGGCCGACCAGTTGACATTATTTTAAGTCCTCTTTCGGTGGTCTCTAGAATGAATTTGGGTCAGATTTTGGAAACTCACTTAGGTCTGGCAGCAAAAGAATTAGGTTATTTGGCAATTACTCCCTCTCTTTCTGGAGCAAAGGAGGTAGATATTAAAGAAGAATTAAAAAGAGCCGGGCTGCCCACAGATGGAAAAATGACCTTGATTGATCCTGTTACAGGTGAACACTTTTGCCAAAGGATTACTGTTGGCTATACTTATATAATGAAATTAGTTCATATGGTAGAAGATAAAATCCATATGCGTTCAATAGGCCCTTATTCTCTAATCACCCAGCAACCGTTGGGAGGGAAAGCTCAATTTGGAGGGCAGCGATTTGGAGAAATGGAAGTATGGGCGCTTGAGGGTTATGGAGCGGCCCATACACTTCAGGAAATGTTAACTATAAAATCAGATGATATTGTTGGGAGAGCAGCAACTTATGAGGCAATTTTAAAAGGAGAGAAGATAAAAACTCCTAACATTCCCGCATCTTTTAATCTTTTGATTTCAGAATTAAAATCTCTTGCCTTAAATGTTGAAATAAAAGAAAAACCCGAGAGTACCTAAAACCTAAAACTTAAAACATATAAAAAGTTCCAAGTTCCCTGCCTGCCGGCAGGCAGGTAAGTTCCAAGTTCCAAGATTTATGTTTGTTTCCGATTTAGAGTCAATTAAAATTAAATTGGCCTCTTCAGAGGAAATTTTGGATTGGTCTCATGGCGAGGTGACCAAACCTGAGACTATAAATTATAGAACTCAAAGGCCAGAGAAAGATGGGCTTTTTTGCGAAAAAATATTCGGGCCAACCAAAGATTACGAATGTTATTGCGGTAAATACAAAAGAATACGTTATAAGGGTATAGTTTGCGATAGATGCGGTGTTGAAGTTACTAAATCTTCGGTAAGACGGGAAAGGATGGGGCATATAAAATTAGCAGCTTGCGTTTCTCATGTTTGGTTTTTAAAAGGAGTTCCCTCCCGAATAGGGTTAATTTTGGATTTACCCTTCCATAAGGTTGAAGAGGTGATTTATTTCATTTCCAATATCGTTATCAGTGTGGATGAACAAGCTAAAAAGAAAGTTTTAGAAGAGATTGAAAAAGAATATCAAACCAAAGTTAAAAGTTCCACCTTCGCCCTTCGGGTTTCGGTGGACAGGCCCTGCCTGCCGGCAGGCAGACAGGTAAAAGTCCAAAAAGAATTAAAGAAGATATTAGAAGAGTTAAAACAAGCCAGGGATAGAGCTAAAGAGGAAGTTTTATCCATAGAACCCAAAAAAGTATTAACCGAGATTGAATACCATAGACTTTCTTTAAAGTATGGTGAAATTTTTGAGGCAGAAACAGGAGCTGAAGTTCTAAAACAAATTGCTGAAAAAATTAATTTAGATAAAGAAATAAAGAAGTTAGAAGGTTTGTTAATAAAAAAAAGCTCTTTGGAGGAACAAAAAAAGACTTTAAAGCGAATCAATCTCTTCCGAGAATTAAAGAAAGCAGGAGTTCGGCCAGAGTGGATGTTTTTAGAGGTATTGCCAGTCTTACCTCCGGATTTAAGGCCAATGGTCCAATTGGATGGTGGCAGATACGCCTCATCTGACCTTAATGATCTCTACAGGAGAGTAATTAACAGAAATAATAGGTTAAAATATTTATTGGAAATAAATGCTCCTGAAGTAATTATTCGTAACGAGAAAAGGATGCTTCAAGAAGCAGTCGATGCTTTAATTGATAATAAGATGAGAAGAGGCACTACCACCTTGGCTACCACTGGTGGTAGGAGGTTGCTTAAAAGCCTAGCTGATATGCTGCAGGGAAAACAAGGCAGATTTCGTCAAAATCTTTTAGGAAAAAGAGTAGATTATTCAGGAAGAAGCGTGATTGTGGTAGGACCCGAATTAGAATTTTCTCAATGCGGGGTGCCAAAAAAAATGGCATTAGAATTATTTAAACCCTTTGTTATCCAAAAACTTATAGAAAAAAAATTAGCTTATAATATGGGAGGAGGTAAAAAATTACTTGAAGAAGAAACAGACGAGGTTTGGGAATCCTTGGAAGAAGTAGTTAAAGAAAGGTTAGTTTTGTTAAATCGAGCCCCAACCTTGCACCGGTTAGGAGTTCAAGCTTTTTATCCAATTTTAATTGAAGGAGAAGCAATCAGGCTTCATCCTTTGGCTTGCGCAGCTTTTAATGCAGATTTTGACGGAGACCAAATGGCCATTCATTTGCCTCTTTCCCAAGAAGCCCAGACAGAAGCAAAGGGGCGGATATTTTCTTGTTCTAATCTTTTAAAACCAGTTACAGGGGAGCCAGTTGTAGCGCCTACCAAAGATATAGTTTTAGGATGTTACTACTTAACAAAAATTATTCAGGGGCAGAAGGGCGAGGGGAAGGTTTTTAGCTCATTCGAGGAAGCGATACTGGCTTACGAAGCGAAAATAGTTACTCTAAATTCTAAGATTAAAGCGCTGTTTGGAAAGGAATTTATAGAGACCAGTGTTGGTAGAATTATTTTTAACCAAGTCCTGCCCCAGGGTTTTGGTTTCCAGAATTATTTAATGGACTCCAAAAATTTAAAAAAGCTGGTTAAGGAGATTATTGAGAAATATAGCAAAGATTCCTATCGAATTTTGGATAAAATAAAAGATTTGGGATTTGAATATTCAACCGAATCAGGAATAACCCTGGGAATGGATGATTTAGTAGTGCCCAAGGAAAAAGAAAAACTAATCAAAGCCGCGGAAGAGAAAACTGAAACGATTCAAAGTTATTATCAAAAAGGCCTTCTTTCACAAGCAGAAAAAATATTACAGGTTATTGAGGTTTGGAAAGGAGTTAAAACAGAAATTGAAAAATTAATTCCTAAAACCCTTCCACTATTGGGCCCGGTATTTTTTATTATTGATTCCGGCGCCAGAGGATCTTGGTCGCAGCTAGTTCAAATGACGGGAATGAAGGGTTTAGTTGCAAACCCTGCAGGAAGAATTATTGAATTGCCTGTGAAAAGTTCTTTTAAGGAAGGGTTTGATGTTCTGGAGTATTTTATTTCTACTCATGGAGCAAGAAAGGGCACAGTTGATACCGCTCTAAGAACTGCTACTGCCGGTTATTTAACTCGTAGACTGGTAGATGTGGCTCATGAGGCAATAGTAATGGAAGAAGATTGTCACGACAAAGAAGGAATTTTAATGTATAGAAAAGACGCTGACGATGTTAGCCAGGATTTTACTTTTAAGATTTTAGGTAGAGTATCGTTGGAGAGAATCAAAAATCCTAAAACTCATGCTTCGATAGTAAAAAAGGGAGAGATTATAGATTGGAAAGCAGCCAAAGAGATTGTCCAAACAAAAATTGAAAAAGTTAGAGTTCGTTCTCCTCTTTCCTGTAAATCTCCTCGAGGAATTTGCCGAAAATGCTATGGTATGGATTTGGGCTGGGGAGGCTTAATAAAACTGGGAGAGGCTGTAGGAGTTATTGCTGCCCAGGCGATAGGAGAACCGGGGACCCAATTAACCTTGAGAACATTCCATACTGGGGGAGTAGTTGGCGAAATAGATATTACTCGTGGCTTGCCTAGGGTTGATGAAATTTTTGAAAGAAGACCCCCTAAAGGGGAAGCCGAGATGTGTGCCAAGGCAGGTACGGTAGTAAGCGTTGATGAAGAAAAAAGGGTAATTAAGATTGCCTCTTTAGTATCTGGCAAAAAAGAGAAAGAAGCTCTAATGGAATATTATATTCCTGCCAAGGTAGAAATTTTGGTAAAACCCGGTCAGCTGATAGAAGCGGGTAATCCTCTTTATGTAGGTTCTTTGGATCTTAAAAAATTATTTAGATTGGTAGGAAAAACTGAAACCCAAAGATATATGACAAAAGAAATTCAGAGGGTTTATGCTTCTCAAGGAGTTTCTATTCATGACAAACATATTGAATTAATAGTAAGACAAATGTTTTCCCGAGTTAAAATAAGAGATCCGGGGAATAGTTTATTCGGCCCAGAAGAAATTATTTCTTCCTCTCAGTTTATAGAAGAAAACCAAAGATTAAAAAAACAAAAACTAAAAAGGATTAAAGCCCAAGAGCTTCTTTTAGGAATTTCTAAGGTTGCGTTAACTACCGATAGTTTTCTCTCAGCAGCTTCTTTTCAACAAACCTCTAAAGTATTGATTGGAGCAGCTCTGCGGGGCGAAGAAGATAAATTAAGAGGATTGAAAGAGAATGTAATTATTGGTAAATTAATACCAGTAGGGACAGGATTCAAAACTTATTAAGTTAAATTAAACATTAAATGCCAAAGAGGAGGAAACAGAAAGTCAAAAATCCTAAAACAAGCAAGACCTTATCCTTTGCTTTTTTATCTGAAAAGACTAAAAGATTCCTTTACTCCGGCTTGATGTTTTTACTGGCCGTAATTTTTTTACTTTCTTTTTTTAATAAAGCAGGAATTATAGGGCGTGGCTTGAAGGGAGTTTTCGAATATCTAATCGGCAATGTTATTTATATCACCCCTCTATTTTTAATCCTAATTGGGCTTATTTTTTTCAAAAGCCCCAACTCCTTTAAGGAAATAAAAAATTCTGGAATTTTTGCTATTTTCCTTTTGATTTTCGCAGGAGCCGGGATACTGGAACTTCAAGAATTAAATTCCCAAGATTTAATTTTCAAGAAATTTGTTTGGAATTATTCAGGATTAGGGGGGTGGTTAGGTTATGTTTTCTCTTGGCCTCTTTTGAAAGGTTTCGGTTTTTGGGGAGCCCTTTCTATTTTTTTAATAATAATTGGAGTATCACTTTTAATAATTCTGGAACCCTTTTGGCAAAAATTTCCTAAAAAACTTTCTTTCAAAGAAAAGTTATTGAGCGATAAGGAAATAGAGAAAGTTCCTATGGCAAGCCAGAAAAAATTTTTTCCTTTTTTCAAAATTAAAAAAATTAGTTTTGCTAAAAAAGAAGAAAAAACAAAAGAAATCATTCAACCTTTTAACCCTTCAAGTTTTGGGTTTGAAAAAGAGAATTTTGAAGTAAAAAGAATAGAAGAAGAAAAAGAACCTTCTCTATACATTAAGCCGCCTTTAGATTTATTAGAAGAGGAAAAAACCCGACCTCAGGCCGGAGATATAGGTCTTAATTCAGCTATCATTAAAAGAACACTTTTGAATTTTGGAATTCCCGTAGAGATGTCAGAAGTGAATGTAGGGCCTACGGTAACTCAATATACCTTAAAACCAGCCGAAGGAGTAAAACTATCCAAAATTACTACCCTGTCCAGCGATCTTGCTTTGGCTTTAGCTAGCCATCCTATTAGAATTGAAGCTCCCATTCCCGGGAGATCTTTGATGGGAATTGAAGTTCCAAATAAAAAGAGGGTTAAGGTAGGACTAAGGGAACTAATTGGAAATGAAGAATTTCAAAAATCTTCGTCTTCTCTTTTATTTAGTCTAGGGAAAGATGTGAAAGGAACACCCATTTTTGCTGACCTTGCTCAGATGCCTCATCTTTTGGTGGCTGGCTCTACCGGTTCAGGAAAGACAATTTGTTTAAATTGTATAATTTTAAGTCTGCTTTTTAGAAATAGTTTCGAAAATGTAAGACTTATTTTGATCGATCCAAAAAGAGTAGAATTTCCAGTTTATAATGCGCTAAGCCATCTTCTCTGTCCGGTAATTTGTAATGCTCAAAAAACCGCAGTGGTTCTAAAGTGGTTAGTAGGGGAAATGGAAAGAAGATTTAAGCTTCTTGCTGAGGCTAAAAGTAGAAATATTGAAAACTATAATACCAAAAATAGAAAAGAAGGAGAACTAAAGTTACCTTATATTATTTTAATCATTGATGAATTAGCTGACTTAATGGCTTCCCGGGGAAAAGAAATAGAAGCTCTTATCGTGAGATTAGCCCAAATGTCAAGGGCGGTGGGAATCCATCTGATTTTAGCCACTCAAAGACCATCAGTGGAGGTAATTACTGGATTAATTAAGGCAAACATTACCAGCAGAATTGCTTTTCAGGTTGCTTCCCAAATTGACTCCAGAACAATTTTAGATATGGCCGGGGCTGAGAAACTTTTGGGCAGGGGAGATCTTTTATTTGTTTCAGCTGAAATTATTAAACCTAAAAGAGCCCAGGGAGCTTTTGTTTCTGAGAAAGAAGTAAAGAAAGTAATCAATTGGGTTGCGTTCCATCATAAAGAGTTAGCGGGGGAAAGCCAAGTTACAGAAGCTCTTTTTAAAGAACTCCAGGAAGCTAAAGATTCACCAGATACTCAAATTGAAAGTTTTTATACTAAAGAGGATCTTTTATATGAGGAAGCAAAAAAAATAGTAATTGCCTCAAAAAAAGCCTCTGCCTCATTGCTTCAGCGAAGACTTGGGATAGGTTATGCCAGAGCAGCAAGATTACTGGATATCTTAGAAGAAAGAGGGGTAGTAGGTCCAGCAGATGGAGCCAAGCCAAGAGAGGTTTACATTCAAGAAGAAAATGAAATATAATAAAAGTGTAAAGTGTAAAGCGTAAAGTAAAGCGTAAGGCTAAAAACTAAATTATGAAAAAACAAAAATCATCTAAGACTGAAAAAACTGATTTAGAGGAAATCATTGCCGAATTAAAACAAAAATTCGGGGAAGGAGCAATAATGAAGTTAAAAGAAGCTAAAAAAGTTAAGGTAACAGTGATACCTACAGGTTCTATTTCTCTTGATTTAGCTTTAGGAGTAAAAGGTATTCCCCGAGGAAGAGTAACTGAGATTTATGGCGGTGAGAGTACTGGTAAAACTACATTGGCTTTGCATATTTTGGCTGAAGCCCAAAAACAAGGAGGAGTTGGAGCTTTTATTGATGCCGAACACGCCCTAGACCCTGATTATGCAGAGAGAATTGGAGTAAATATTGATGATTTATTAATTTCTCAACCAGATTCTGCAGAACAGGCTCTCCAAATTGTAGAAAGTCTGGTTAGTTCAGGTGGAGTTGATGTAATTGTTATTGATTCAGTAGCAGCCCTAGCCCCAAAAGCAGAGATAGCCGGAGAGATGGGAGAGCTTCAAATAGGGCTCCAGGCCCGGATTATGAGCCAAGCCCTACGAAAGCTTTCTGGTATTACTTCTAGAACCAAAACTTCGGTTATATTTTTAAATCAAATCAGAATGAAAATTGGAATTATGTTTGGTAATCCCGAAACAACCCCAGGAGGATTAGCTTTAAAATTTTATAGTTCAATAAGAATTGAGCTAAGGCGGATAGCCCAAATTAAACAAGGAGATCAGATTGTTGGCAATAGGATTAGAGCGAAAATAGTTAAGAATAAAGTTGCCCCTCCTTTTAAAATAACAGAATTTGATATTTATTATAACGAGGGTATTTCAAAAACTGCCGATTTAATCAATACCGGCATCAGAGAAGGAATTATTACAAAAGCAGGGAGTTATTTTCAATATCAGAATAAAAAAATAGGACAAGGTATGGAACAAACTAAACAATTTTTAAAAGAGAATCCAGAGCTCGCCAAAGAGATAGAAAAAACTCTATTAAAGGATTAAGAAGAATAATTGTAAATTGTAAGTTGTTAGTTATTTTCTACTCTATTTTGTAGTATATGGTAACAATCCCAAAACCCTTGCTTTTTTAATGGCTCTGCTTACCGCTCTTTGATGTTTAGCACAGAGGCCAGTTTTTTTACGGCTTTTAATTTTTGCTGATTTAGATAAAAACCGTTTGAGCAATTCTGTGTCCTTAAAATCAATTTCGTTGATGTTGTTTTTACAGAAATAACAAAACATAAAAGCTTCTTAGTTTGTAGCTTCTTAGCTTGTAGCTTCTTAAGTTAATTTCCTAAAAAGCTAATTCCTAAGAAGCTAATAAGCTATTTTAAAAAGGGATATCTTTTACATCAATTTCTTCTTGTTCCTCTGGAGTGTTGGGTAAGGTAGTATCTTCTTCAATCACTGGAATATCTTCTTCTATTTTTTTCTCCTGGTTCTTTGAAGTTTTATTAAGGCTAGATTCTTTGGGTATTATTTTTCCAATAGATTTTGGTCCCAGCTGCATTCTCTCTCCAATAATTTCGGTCATATATTTTTTGTTTCCGGAACTATCCTGCCAGGTTCTATTTTGGATTCTTCCCTCAATCAACACTAAAGAACCCTTAGTTAAAAACTGAGAAGAAATTTCGGCTAATTTTCTCCACAAAACAATATTGTGGAATTGAGAATCTTCCTGCCTTTGGCCAGAAGCATTTGTCCAAATTCTGTTGGTGGCCATTCTGAAAGAGCAAACGCTCTGGCCAGAATTTGTACTTCTTAATTGGGGGTCAGAGGCCACCCTACCCACTAAAATTACTTTATTTAAGTTCATTCTTTTTAAATAATTAAATTACTCTTCTAATATTTCTTCTAATTTTTTTTCAATTTCTTCTAATTCAACTTTTTCTTTGGGTTTTTGTCTAAAATATTTTTTCTCTTTAGTTAGTTTTCTTTCTTTTTTTAGAATTAAGTAACGGAGTATTTCTTTTTTTTGTTTTAGTTCTTTTTCTAAGCTTTTCAGAAAATTTTTCTGTAAAGATTCTTTAGGAATAAATTTTAAACTATACAACCAAGCTTCACCCTCTTTTTTGATAAGAAAAGCTAATTTTCTTCTCTGAATTTTTTTATTGACAAAAATCTTCCCCCCTTCCTGAATTAGGGAATTTATCTTTTCTACCAGAGAATCTAATTCTTTGTTTGCTAAATTAGGTGAAATTAAAAAATTAAATTCGTAATGATGCATTTTATTTGGGTGATTAGATTAAGAATATTGTAGCAAGCTAAAATTAATTGGTCAACCTCGTTAGAAGTCTGTGGGCAGTTCATATTTTTTCCCTAACTTTAAGTTTATTTTCAGGTTGATATATCATAACTTCGTATGCTACAATGAAATATAAGAA